>CAXTPX010000118.1:0-7412 GCA_964246005.1 uncultured Burkholderiaceae bacterium
TGTTCCGCTCGGCATCAAGGTGGCCCTCGGCGGCGTTGCATTGGCGGCGGCCATCGCGGCGGGGGTCGTCCTCGCGCGCTTCGCGACGCCGACACCGGTCGATCCGGCGGGCATCGCGCGATTGACCGAAGAAAACCGGGCGCTGCGCCAGGAGCGGGACCATCTGCTCGAAGCGTCCAACACCACCGACAGCCGCGGATTGATGGAGCGCTCGACGATCCAGGAGCTCGGCAAGCAGGTCGCCGCGCTGCAAACCGAGAACACGCGGCTGAAGGAGGATGTCGCGTTTTTCGAGGCGGCTACCGCCGATCGTGCGCCGGGCGGGGCGCTCGATGCGGTCGGCGGTATCGCGATCCGGCGTTTCCAGGTGACGCAGGACCGCGCCAACCACAGCGCGCGCTACCGCCTCCTGCTGACCCAGGACGCGAAGGCCGCACGCGAGTTCAATGGTGTCCTTCAGCTGCTTGTGACCGTCCAGCAGGACGGACGGAACGCGACGATCGTGTTGCCTCAGGCATCTCGACAGGGCGACGCGATGAACGTTTCCCGGTACGACGTGGTCTTCAAGTCGTACAAGCGGATCGACGGATCGTTCGACGTACCGGCCTCGGCCGTCTTGCGAACGGTCCAGGCGCGGGTTCTGGAGCGGGGCGTCGTGCGCGTCCAGCAGACGGTGACGGTCGATTGATCAAGGAGGACACGATGTTCGGAAAGAAGGAGAAAGCCGGCGCGAAGGCGACGATCGACAGTCTCATCGGGGCGACGACCCGCATGGACGGCAACGTCGTGTTCCAGGGCGGGTTGCGGATCGACGGCCATGTCCGGGGCGACGTGGTCGCGGCGGAGGGCGCCGCCGGACTGCTGGTCATCGGCGAGCACGGTCGCGTCGACGGCAACATCGACGTCGTGCACCTCGTCGTCGACTGCACCGTACAGGGAACGGCCACGGTATCCAACCTGGTCGAACTGCAGGCCAAGGCCAGGTTCAGCGGCGAACTTCGCTATCGCGCCGTGGAGATCCGTCGCGGCGCTCTCGTCGAAGGCATCCTGTCGCATCTCGACGGCGACCTCGTCCGCACGGAACTCAAGGTCGGTGCGGGCCGGGACGCGCTGTCGCTGCCGGCGTCCTCACGGAGCGCCCAATAACGCCGGCAATCGGCGTAAGCTCTTGAACGTGCACGCGCGGGCCCGATGTCAGGGGTCCGCAGCCAAGTCAGTCAACAGGAATGCCCATGAATGCCGTCACCGAATCGATTTCTCTCGCTCCGTCACCGCTCGTCTTCACCGACTCGGCCGCCATCAAGGTCAAGGACCTGATCGAGGAGGAGGGCAACCCGGACCTCAAGCTGCGCGTCTTCGTGCAGGGCGGTGGATGCTCCGGCTTCCAATATGGCTTCACGTTCGACGAGATCGTGAACGAGGACGACACCGCGATGGAGAAGAACGGCGTCACGTTGCTGATCGACTCGATGAGCTACCAGTACCTGGTCGGCGCCGAGATCGATTACAAGGACGACCTCGAAGGCGCTCAGTTCGTGATCAAGAATCCGAACGCCACGTCGACCTGCGGCTGCGGATCGTCGTTCTCGGCCTGACGCGGGTCGGGCTCCGGAAGGGCGCTGCGGCGCCCTTCGTTGCTTCTAGGGCGGCGTGATCGAGCCGAGGATGCGGAGACCGCGGGCGCCGGTGACCGCCGGCAGATTGCCGGGCTCGTTCCCCAGGCAGCGCATCGCGAGCCAAGCGAACGCAAGGGCTTCGACGTGTTCCGGCGCGACGGCGA
The DNA here is from genome assembly GCA_964246005.1 of uncultured Burkholderiaceae bacterium. Lineage (GTDB taxonomy): Bacteria > Pseudomonadota > Gammaproteobacteria > Burkholderiales > Burkholderiaceae_D > CAHJXF01. Next base: position 1,781 of record CAXTPX010000118.1, read on the forward strand.
TGCCGTCGGCCTGCATCGAGGTCGCGACGCGCACCGAGGGACCTGCCTGATCGAAGCGTGCTGCAAGCCGCGCGAGAAGATCGTCGTTGTAGGCACCACCACCGCAGACGATGATTTCGTCGGGCGTGCCGGCGTGCGCGACGATCGAATCGGCGATGCTGGCCGCGGTCAGCATCGCCAGCGTCGCCTGCACGTCGACCGGGTCCAGAGGACCGGCGTCGGCGATCAGCCGGTCCAGCCACGCGAGGTCGAAGCGATCGCGACCGGTGCTCTTCGGCGGCGGCAGTGCGAACCAGTCGTCGGCATGGAGGCGTCGCAGCAGTTCGCCGCTCACCGTGCCGCTGCTCGCCCAGGCGCCCGCCGCGTCGTGGGTCTCGCCGCGGTGCCGCGCGATCCAGCCGTCGAGGAGGACGTTGCCGGGTCCGCAGTCCCAGCCGCGAACGACCGAGGCGACGTCCGCCGGCAGGTCGGTCACGTTCGACATGCCGCCGAGGTTCAGCACGATCCGGTGGGTGCCGGGCCGTCGAAAGAGAGCGTCGTGAAAAGCCGGAACGAGCGGCGCGCCGTGTCCCCCGGCCGCGACGTCACGGCTGCGGAAATCCGACACGACCCTGATGCCGGTCGCCTCGGCGAGCCGCGCCGGTGCGTTGATCTGCAGCGTAAAGCCCAGCTCGGGTCGATGGCGGACGGTCTGCCCGTGGCTGCCGATCGCCACGACCTTCGCCGGAGCGACGTCGGCGCGACTGCAAAGGTCGGACACCAGCGCCGCCTGGAAGTCGGCCAGGCGATTGCCGGCGAGGGCTGCGCGATGCAGTTCGTCCGGACCACTCGCCTGCAGCGCGAGCAGTTCCGCCCTCAGCGAAGGTTCGAAGGGCGCCGCGACGGACGCGATCAGCTCGGGGCGACCCCGTTCGTCGAACGTCGCCATGACCGCATCGGCCCCGTCGAGGCTGGTCCCCGACATGATGCCGATGAAGCGGTCGGTCATCTTCGAACGGCGCCAGGGGCGCGGGCGCTCAGGTCGCGCCCGGCCCGATCAGGCGCCCGGAACGGCGGTCGTCGCGCCTCTTGCGCTGTTCCTGGCCGAAGCGGCGATGGTCGGCGCTCCCTCGGTGGCGCGCAGCAGTTCGATCTGACGATCGAAGGTCGTGGCGATCGTCCGGAACGCGACCTGCTCGGTCCGTGAGATCGGTGGCGCCTCGGGCAACGCGGCCGTCAGCGGGTCGGTCGCGTGGTCGGCAATGCGGAACTCGTAGTGCAGATGCGGGCCGGTGGCCCAGCCGGTCATGCCGACGTATCCGATCAGGCTGCCCTGCTCGATGTGCTGGCCGCGGCGAAGGCCGGACGCGAACTGCGAGAGGTGGCCGTACAGCGTCGAATAGACCCCCTGATGGTGGATGACCACGACGTTGCCGTAGCCGTTCTTGACGCCGGCGAAGTCCACCGTGCCGTCGGCCGTGGTCCGCACGGGCGTTCCGATCGGCGCGGCATAGTCGACGCCGGTGTGCTGGCGCCAGACATTGGCGATCGGATGCAGCCGACCGCCGAAGCCCGAACTGATGCGGGTGAACTCGAGCGGCGTCCGCAGGAACGCGCGGCGCAGGCTGCGGCCGTCGAAGCCGTAGTAGTGACCGGACACCGTGCGGTCGGTCGCCGCGGCCGGAGCGGAATCGGCGCCGCCGTACCAGAGCGCCTGGTGCGGCTTGCCGGCGTTGACGAACTCGATCGCGAGGATGCGGCCGGCGCGGACGAACTCCCCGCCCTGGTAATAGCTCTCGAAGACGACGCGGAAGCGATCGCCCCGCCGCAGATCGCGGTAGAAGTCGATGTCGCCCGCGAAGATTTCTGCAATCTGCGTCGCGATGCCGTCGGGCAGGCCGGCCTCGTCGGTGGCTGCGAACAGCGACGAGCGGATCTCGCCCGAGCGAAGCTCGACGCGCCGCTCGTTCGGCATCGCCACGTCGTGTGCCTCCAGCAGCTCGCCGTGGCGCTCGACGACGAGCGAGCGGCCGTTCTGCGCGGCGACGGCGTCCTTGCCGTCGGTCGCGCTGTGCACATAGCGAAGCCACTGCAGCGTACCGTCGTCGTCGGTGCGCACCTGGACGAGGCGACCCGGCTTCAGCTGCTGCAGGACGCGGGCGCCGGGCGCGGTCCGCAGAAAGCGCTCGGCGTCGCCATCGGCCACGCGCAGGCGCGTCAGCAGCGAAGCGAGCGTGTCGCCGCGGCGGATGCGCTCTTCGGCGACGTACGAGTCCTCGCGGTCGGCCAGCGCTTCGAGTTGGCCCTGCATGTTCGGCGCGGCGAGTTCTTCGACGATGCGCCGGCTCGGCGGCACCGGCACGTCGTCGGCCACCGCGAATGCAGCGACGGCGCCGCCGAACGACAGCGTGGCGACGCCCGCCAGCCAGGCGCGACGGTGGCGCTGGAAGACGCAGATCTCGGAGGAGAGCAGCGGGGTGGTTGGAGCGGCGCGGTCCGAGGTGCTGGTGGACCGGGAGTCGAGCGGTGATTCGGCGTCTGCCATCGATTCGGCGGGAGACCGGAGCGATCCCCCCAATGAGCGGTTGCAGCCGGAAGAGTCGGCTGAATCAGTGTTTGGCTGATAGCGGACACCCGAACAGGTGTCGAATCGGAAGTGCGGAAGTCTAGCATGTCGGCGCACGCCGGCAACACGGTCATCACCGCGTCATCCGCCACGTGGCCACCCGGTCGCCGATCGTGAACACCCGGCACGCTAGAATCGCCGCCCGATCCTTCTCGCCTGACCGTCATCGTGCACGCGCCGCCTTCCTCGACCGTCTCTTCCACCGCACGTCCGATCCCCGACGTCGGCGTCGACGAGGCGCTCGCCACCATTCGCGGCGCAGTCGACGAACTGATCGTCGAGTCGGAGTTCGCAGGCAAGCTCACCCGGTCGATGCAGTCCGGGAAGCCGCTGCGGATCAAGTTCGGCCTCGACCCGACGGCGCCCGACCTCCACCTCGGCCACACCGTCGTGCTGAACAAGATGCGCCAGTTCCAGGATCTCGGGCACACCGTGATCTTCCTGATCGGTGACTTCACCTCGATGATCGGCGATCCGTCGGGGCGCAACGCGACGCGGCCGCCGCTGACCCGCGCGCAGATCGACGAGAACGCGAAGACCTACTTCTCGCAGGCCGGTCTGGTGCTCGACCCCGAACACACCGAGATCCGCTACAACAGCGAGTGGAGCGATCCGCTCGGCGCGCGCGGCATGATCGAGCTGTCGGCCCGCTACACCGTCGCCCGCATCCTCGAGCGCGAGGACTTCACGAAGCGGCTGAAAAGCGGCACGCCGATCTCGGTCCACGAACTGCTGTATCCGTTGATGCAGGGCTACGACTCGGTCGCGCTCCACAGCGACCTGGAACTCGGCGGCACCGACCAGAAGTTCAACCTGCTGGTGGGACGCGAGTTGCAGCGCGACTTCGGGCAGGAGCCGCAGTGCATCCTCACGATGCCGCTGCTCGAAGGCCTCGACGGCGTCGAGAAGATGTCGAAGTCGAAGGCCAACTACGTGGCGATCACCGATCCGCCGTTCGACATGTTCGGCAAGATCATGTCGATCTCGGACGACCTGATGTGGCGCTGGTTCGCGCTGCTGTCGTTCCGTTCGAAGGCCGAGGTCGACGTCCTTCGGCGGGAGACCGCCGACGGTCGCAACCCGCGCGATGCGAAGGTGTCGCTCGCCAGGGAGATCGTCGCGCGCTTCCACGACGCGCGGGCCGCCGACGAAGCGCTCGCGGACTTCGAGCATCGCGCGCGCGGCGGCATTCCCGACGAGATCCCCGACATCGCGCTGACCGGCGCGCCGCTCGGCATCGCCCAGGCGCTGAAGCAGGCGGGGCTCGTCCCCTCGACGTCCGAGGCCTTCCGCAACGTCGAGCAGGGCGGTGTCCGGATCGACGGCGCGGTCGTCGGCGACCGCGGCTTGCGGCTCGCGGCCGGCGTCTACGTGATGCAGGTCGGCAAGCGCCGCTTCGCCCGCGTCTCGCTGTCCTGACATCGTCGGTGTCATGACCGTCCGCATCGACAGCCTCGATCACCTCGTCCTCACGGTGGCCGACATCGGGCGCACGACGGACTTCTACGTACGCGTGCTCGGCATGACGCCGCAACGCTTCGCGAGCGGCGGCGTCGAGCGGCATGCGCTCGCGTTCGGCGAGCAGAAGTTCAACCTGCATCAGCGCGACCACGTCGTCGACGAGAACGTGCGTCATGCGACGCCCGGCTCGGCGGACCTGTGCCTGCTGACGACGACGCCCATCGCGCAGGTCGTCGAGCATCTCGCCGCGTGCGGCGTCGCGCTGATCACCGGTCCCGCCCGACGGACCGGCGCGGTCCATCCGCTGATATCGGTCTACTTCTACGATCCCGACGAGAATCTCGTCGAGGTCGCCAATGCTCTCGAGGCCGAACGATGAAACTATGGAGCGACTCGTTCGCGGAAAACGACACCCTCCCGGTCGACTACGCCTTCGGCAAGCCGGCGCCCCGAGGGCACGTCGCGCTGTCGGCCAACCGCAACCCGCATCTCGCGTGGACGGACGTGCCCGACGGCACGCGGTCGTTCGCGATGTTCGTGAACGACCCCGACGTGCCGAGCCGACCCGACGACGTCAACCGGGAAGGTCGCACCGTTCCCGCAGAGCTGCCGCGCGTCGAGTTCGTTCACTGGGTGCTGTTCGACCTGCCGGCCGACCTTCGGGCGATCGACGACGGCTCGTTCTCGAGCGCCGTCACGCCACGGGGCAAGCATGGACCGATGATCGCCCACAGCCCGGTCGACGGTGCGTTGCAGGGCCTGAACGGCTACACCGACTGGTTCGCGGGCGACGCGGACATGGGCGGTGACTACTACGGCTACGACGGTCCCTGCCCGCCGTGGAACGACAGCATCGTGCATCGCTACGTCTTCACGCTGTACGCGCTGTCGATCGATCGCGTGGTCGTGTCCGGCCGCGTCACGGCCGACGCCGTGCGCGCCGCGATGGCGGGTCACGTCGTTGCGGAAGCCGCGCTGACCGGTCGCTACTCGCTCAACGTCGACCTGTTCCCGCGCGGCGACGCGTCTTGATCGAGGTCATCGCGGTCCGGCACGGCGAGACCGACTGGAATCGCATCCGTCGCCTGCAGGGTCATACCGACATCGCGCTCAACGCGACGGGCATCGCGCAGGCATCGCGCCTCGCGTCCGCGCTGGCCGGAGAGGCGATCACGGCGATCCACAGCAGCGACCTCGCGCGGGCGCTCGAGACCGCCGCGCCGATCGCGGCTGCGCTACGGCTACCGGTGACGCGCCATGCGCTGCTGCGCGAGCGCAACTACGGCGTGCTCGAAGGGCGGATGTACGCCGAGATCGTCGAACACCATCCGCTGGAAGCCGAGCAGTTGCGGCTCCGGACGGCGACGCACACGATCGAGGGCGGCGAGAGCCAGGAGACATTCCATCGTCGGATCGTGGACGCGGTGACGGCGATCGTCGTCGCCGAGAGGAAGGCCGCGGAGGTGCGCGGCATGGCGGACATCACGTTGCTGATCGTCACGCATGGCGGTGCGCTCGACATGCTCTACCGCGCCGCCAACGACGTCGCGCTCGACGACGAGCGCG
>CAXTPX010000119.1:0-7397 GCA_964246005.1 uncultured Burkholderiaceae bacterium
GAGGGACGCGGGTTCTTGCCCGCCGCGCCACGATCGCCGCACGTGTGCCTGACGAACTTCTCGAGGAGGACGTCCATGCCGCGCGCATCCATCGCCGAACCGCAGTCCGACGCTGTTCCGAGTCGCATCCTGATTGTCGAGGACGAAGGAATCGTCGCCCTCAATCTCGAACAGACGTTGACGCGGCTCGGCTACGAAGTGGTCGGACTCGCACGAAGCGGTGGCGAGGCGCTACGTCTGGTCGAGATCTGTCAGCCCGATGTCGTCCTGATGGACATCAACCTCGGTTCAGGCAGCGACGGCATCGAGACCGCGGCACGCATCGCGGGCGATGCTCGCCCTGCGATCATCTACCTCACCGCATATTCCGAGAGACGGACGCTGGCGCGGGCCGCGGAAACGCAGCCTTACGGCTACCTGCTGAAGCCTTTCTCCGATCGAGACGTACACGCGACGCTGCAGATGGCATTGGGTCGAAGACGCACCGACATCGCGTTGGCGGAAAGCGAGGAACGACTGCGGGTCGCCCTCGATGCCGCCCAGATGGGGACCTGGGACTATCAGATCGTGTCCCAGACGGTTCGCGGCGAGCCGAAGACGGCGGCGATCGTCGGCACCGACACCAGGGCGTTCACCAAGAGTCTCGCCCAATTCCTCTTCTCGGTCGACCCGCGCGATCGCGCCACTGTCGAGCGTTCGATGCACGATTCGGCAGCCAGCAATCACCCGATGGCCGTCGATTTCCGGAGTTCGTCGCACGACGATGCGGTCTGCTGGATCCGCCTGATGGCGAAGCGCTACGACCGCCCAGGCGTCCAGGCGCGACTGATCGGCGTGGCGCAGGACGTGACGGTGGCTCGACAAGCCGAGATCGCGTTGCGCCAGGCATCGGCGGTGTTCGAGTCTTCGAGCGAGGCGATCTTCATCGCGGACGCAGACTCGCGGCTGATCGACGTCAACATCGCCTTCACGAAGGTGACCGGTCACGCGCGAGACGCGGCGATCGGTCGCCGCGTAGGCATCTGGATGCTCCGCCGCGTCGCCGAGCCCGCGGCTCTCGATCTCGATGCCAAGCTCCACGGCGACGGGCGCTGGCAGGGCGAACTGCTGGGCGTGCGCGCGGACCAGACGACCTTTCCGGTATGGCTCAGCATGACGCGCGTCCCGGGCGAGAACGGCTCGGAGATGCGCTTCGTCGGCATCTTTTCGGACATCGGCGCGCTGCGCCGCGCCGAAGAGCAACTCATCCATCAAGCGCACCACGACGCGCTGACCGGCCTGCCGAACCGCCGCCTCGCGATCGAAGGGGTCGAACAGGCGATCGCTCGCGCCGAGCGCAGTCGAGGGCTTGCGGCCGTGATGGTCGTGGACCTGGATCACCTCAAGCATGTCAACGACGCCCTCGGCCATCTCGCAGGGGACGACTTCCTCCTCGCGACCGCCGGGCGTCTCGAGCGGGCAGTGCGGCCCCAGGGTGCCGTGGCCCGGCTCGGCAGCGACGAGTTCATCGTCATCCTCGAGGACGTGGACAGCGTCGACGATGTCGCGGAGGTCGCGCGAAGGCTGGTCGACGACCTGATGCAGCCGTTGATGATCCACGGCAGCGAGACCCGGCTCGGAGCGAGCATCGGCATCAGCATGTTCCCGGAAGACGGTGGCGACGTGACCTCGCTGATCAGCGCCGCCGACCTGGCGATGTACCGCGCCAAGTCGGACGGCCGCCATCGCTACGTCTTCTACGAACCCGCCCTGTCGGAGCGTGTGCTCGGACGTCTGGCTGCCGAACGCGAACTCGGTCGCAGCCTCGCCGGCCACGAACTCGTCGTGTTCTATCAGCCGCAGGTCCGCCTCGCCGACATGCGGCTCTTCGGGCTGGAAGCCCTGGTCCGCTGGAATCATCCGACCCGCGGATTGCTCGGTGCCGGCGACATCGTTCCGCTCGCCGAGGGCTGCAACCTCATCGTCGCCATCGGCCAGTACGTGCTGCAGAGCGTGTGCCGGCAGATTCGCCAGTGGCTCGACGCCGGGATCGACTGTCCACGCGTCGCGATCAACGTTTCGGTGCGTCAGCTCCGGCTCGAGGGCTTTCCCGGACAGGTCGCCGCGGCGCTGGCAGACGCGGGAATCACCGCCGACCGGATCGAACTGGAACTGACCGAGTCGACCTTGCAGGAGGAGGCGGTCTGCAAGCCGGTGATGGAATCCCTGGCAGCGCTCGGCGTGTCCCTGTCCATCGACGATTTCGGCACCGGCTTCTCGAGCCTGGCATCGCTCCGCACGCTGCCGCTCGCGCGCTGCAAGATCGATCGCAGCTTCGTCCAGGAGATCGACCGATGCGCGAGCGATTCGGTGATCGCCGGCGCGATCATCGATCTCGCGCATCGCTTGAAGATGCATGTCACCGCCGAGGGCGTCGAGACCGAGGCACAGCTGAACGTGTTGCGCGCGCTGGGTTGCGACGATGTCCAGGGCTTCCTGATCGCGCATCCGATGAGCGTCGACGAGATGACCGTGCTGCTGCATAAAGGCACATCCGCCGCGTTGCAAGGCTCGCCCCCGGTCACGATGCACTGAACGCTTCGTCGAGCGGCGCGTCGTCAGTCGGTGGCGTGACTGGCGGCTTCGATGCGCATTACGGTCTCCGCCCCTCGATCGCCTCGCATCGTCACGGTGCCATGCAATTGACTGGCCAGGATCCGGATCAGCCGCAGGCCGAGCGACGGCGAGGCGATCGGATCGAACGACGCAAGCCAGCCGACCCCGTCGTCGGCCACCCGGATCACGATCGTACCGGCGTCAGGCCTGAAGATCTCGACCGTGATGCGGCCGGTACGTCCGTCCGGGAAGCCATGCTTGAAGCTGTTGGCGACCAGCTCGTTGATGACGAGGCCGCAGGGAATCGCCCGATCGATCTCGACCTGGATCGGCTCACAAAGCACGTCGATGTCGATGTCGATGCGGGCCGAAGCTTCCCCGTGCGAGCCGGCGAACCCGGACACCAGATCGCGAACGTAGTCGTCGAAGTCGATGTGGGCGAGGTCGTCGCTCCGATAGAGCTTCTCGTGCACCAGCGCCATCGAGCGGATGCGGCCTTCGCTCTCGAAGAACAGGCGCCGCGTCTCCTCGTTGTCGACGTAGCCGGCCTGCAGCGACAGGAGGCTGGAGATCACCTGCAGGTTGTTCTTCACGCGGTGATGGATCTCACGTAAAAGCACTTCCTTTTCCGCCAGCGCACCTTCCAGCACGGTCTGCTTCTTCGCACGTTCGACCTCGACGAGTTCGCGACTCTCGCGCAACGCGGCTTCCGCGCGTCGCAGATGCGTCGCGTCGTGGATGATCTTCGACGCGCCGACCACCCGCCCGCCCGTATCGAGGATCGGCGACACGGAAACCGACACCTCGATCAACGACCCGTCCTTCGCCCGGCGGATGGTCTCGAACAGCGGCACTCCGCTCCCGTCCGCGATCGCTGCGAGGATGCGGGTGTCTTCGACCTCCCGTTCGGGTGGAATGAGGATGTGGATCGAAGACCCGATCGCTTCGGCCGCGGTATAGCCGAACAGGTTCTGCGCTGCGCGATTCCAGCTGGTGATCTTGCCACCGAGCGTTTCACCGATGATCGCGTCGTTCGACGACTCCACCAGCGCCGCCAGGCGGTTCGTCTCGTGTTCCGCTCGATGCAGCCGGGTCATGTCGCGGAACACCAGCGCCATGCCGTCGGCCCGCCCCGTCTCGTCGTAAGTCAGCGTCCCGCGGACTTCGAGCAGCGTCCGTGTGCCGTCCCGTGCGATGGCCTGCACGTGATGGACGGTGTCGGGGGTCCAGCCGTTCTGGCGCATCACGTCGAGCGGATTTTGCGCGAAGTAGGCGGCGGGGCGCCCCTCGCGCTGCATCACGGTCCAAAGGCTTTGGCCACCCGCCTCGCGCTCGCTCCACCCGGTCACCTGCTCGGCCACCGAGTTCATGCGGGTCACGAGTCCGGCGCGATCCGTCACCAGGAAACCGGCGCCGGCGCTGGCGAGCGACAACGCGAGGCTCTGTTCGATATCGTACGCATGGTCCTCCGCCGTCACCCGGCGTTTGACCTCGGCTTCGAGCCGGGCGATCACGCGCTGCAACTGATCGACCGAGGGAATCGTCAAGGCCCGCGGAATCAGCGGCCAGAGGGCGACGGCGGTAACCACCGACACGAACGCGGTGAGGATCTTGGTGATGGCCTGCATGCCGTAGTCCGGTCGCCAGACGGTCCACACGTCCATTACGTGGGTCGTGCCGCAGGCGAAGATGAATGCGCAGAACAACCAGGCGATGCCGCGCGGCGCCGCGACCTTGCGGCGGCGGACATAGCTCACGATCGCGAGCGGGATCGAGAAATACGCGAGCGCGATGCTCGCGTCGGCGATCACGATCGACCACAGCAGCGCCGGTTTCCACGTGAAGCAGTAGCCGTGCGGCAGATAGCCGTTGCGTCCGAGGAATGCGTCGATCAAGTCCATGGTCGTTTCCTTGTCTCGGCACGGCACGGGCCGGAGGCGGCGCGGAAGGCCCGCGCGCGGCGAAGGTCCTGGTGCCATCCCGCATCATGCGGGTCGACGAAGCTTGATCCAGATCAAGATCGGCGGTCGGCGAAGATCGGCGGGCGCCGATGCGTGATCATGATGATCAAGAGCGTTCTCGTGTCACTGACCCGATTCAACTCGAACGAAGCTGCCGTCCGGACCGCGCTGGCCTGGCTCGGTTCCACGACGCGCAACTTGACGGCCGTGCACGCAGACGATTGCCGAGCGGCGTTCGCGGCGGTGACGATGCGGCGATCGGCTTTCTGGACGTCCTCGTCCGCTCGCGATCGTCGGTGCTGGTCGCCCCGTCGGAGCGCCTGCCGACCACCTTCTGCCGCATCGCCGTGCTCCGGGAAAGGACCAGGCACAGCGCGCGGTTCAATCGCGATCCGACGGCACTGCTTTCGCCTTCCGCCGTGATCGAGATCCTGGCCTTCGTCCCCGAAAAGGTCGCTCGTTGGCTCGACGAGGACGCCTTCGTCACGATCGTGGCGCAGCTCGCGCGCGCCGGCTTCATCGTGCAACCTCGCCTCACGCGGGACGACGATCCGGGCCGCGCCGTCGCGGTCGTGCGCTTTGCCGGCGAGCGGCGCGTCGACCTCCTGGTCGTTCCACGCCACGCGTCTTCGGCGCCGCGAAGCACGAAGAGCGCTCCGTCTTCGCGATCGAGATCTTTCGCAGCGCACGCGCACCGTCCTGTTCGCGCGCTGACCGGAGAAGCCCGGACGCGGACCATCGACTTCCGGCGCCGGCCGGTCCTTTGCGCTAGGCTCGTGAACCAGGGTTCGCTGTCGACGACCCTTTCGACCGGAACACGCGATGGACCCCCGACACGCCGACATCGACACGCTCGCCGTGACGAACGCAGACCTCTTCCGGTCGCTGTTCCTCGCGTATCCCGATGCGCTGATCGTAGCGGACACGTCGGGCAGGATCGTCCTGACCAACCCGGGCGCATCGTGCCTCTTCGGCTATCCGCCGGACGAACTGCTGGGCCTCAACGTCGACGACCTGGTACCGGAGGGCTCCCGGCCGAAGCACGCCGCTCATCGGGCCGACTTCGGGCGTGCGCCGCGCGCGCGGCCAATGGGCAACGAGATGAACCTCGTCGGTCGACGTCGCGACGGGTCCGACGTAACGGTGGAAATCGCGCTCAGCCCGCTACAGGGCGACGGTCCGCCTCTGGTGATGGCGGCGATTCGCGACATCGCCGCCTATCCGCGGGCCAGGCAGGCGTTGCGGCGCGCGAGCTACAGCGAACATCTCGCGCAGTACGGTCGTCTCGCGGTCGACGCGCGGGACACAAACCTGTTGTTGTCGGGCGTGCCGGCGCTGGCGTTGCGCGCGCTCGAGGCCGACATGGCGACGGTCTATCTGCTGGATGCGGACCGTCTCCAGTTCCGGTTGGCCGCGCACGCGGGCCCGCACGGCGATGCCGTGGAGACCGTGGTCGCCAACGAACTCGATACGCTTCCGGGCTTCGTCGTGTCGACCGGCGTGCCGATGGTCACGTCGGACGACGACGAGATGCACCACGGCTTCCTGAGATCCGATGGGCCGGACGGCCATCGCAGCGGGCTGACGGTGCCGCTCCTCGACCACAGCGAAGCGATCGGCGTGGTCTCCGTCCATTCGCGGTCGGAAGAGCGGTTCGGACGCGACGAGGTCCGCTTCCTCGAATCGCTGGCGAACCTGCTGTCCACCGCCCTGCAGCGCGCGCAGACCGAGGAGGCGCTCGGGCATGCACAGCGCCTCGAGGCGGTGGGCCAGCTGACCGGCGGCGTCGCGCACGACTTCAACAACCTGCTCGCCATCATCCACGGCAACCTGCAGTTGCTCGAAGAGCTCCCGGTGGTCGCAGCCGATCCCCTGGCGCCGCAACTGGTCGGCGCGGCGACACGGGCGGCGCGACGCGGCGCCGAATTGACGACCCAGCTTCTCGCATTCTCGCGTCGCCAGCGCCTGCAACCGACCGTCGTCGATACGCGCGCGATGCTGGTCGCGATGTCGCGCATGTTGCAACGTACGCTCGACCAGCGCATCCGGATCGAGGTCGTCGTCGACGAAGACTGTCCGTTCGTGGTCGCCGACCCGGGCCAGCTCGAATCGGCGTTGCTCAACATCGCGATCAACGCGCGCGATGCGATGCCCGAGGGCGGCACGCTGACGTTTCGCGCGCACCCGGTCGCGTCGCTGCCGTCCGAAATCGACGACGAGGCAACGTCGCCGCACAGCGGGATGGAGCCGCCGACGGACGGCTACGTCGAAGTCTCGGTGGCCGACTCCGGAACCGGCATGCCCGACCGCATCAAGGAACGGGCATTCGAACCGTTCTTCACGACGAAGGAGCCCGGCCGCGGGACGGGCCTCGGCCTCTCCACGGTCTACGGTTTCGCCCGCCAGTCGCACGGCGCGGTGGCGCTGCACAGCACACCGGGCGAAGGCACCCGGATCGCGCTGTTCCTGCCGGCTTCCCTGGCCGGGAAAGCGTTCGCGACTTCCCATCCCGAAGCCATCCATCCGCCTCCGACAGGGCTCCGCGTCCTCTTGGTGGAGGACGATGCCGAGGTCAGGATCGTCGTCGTCCGCTATCTCGAAACCATCCGCTGCGACGTGATCACCGCGACGAGCGGCGAGGAGGCGCTCCTGAAGCTGCAGACGGGCGGACCGCCCGACCTGCTGTTGACCGACATCGCGCTCGGCACGGGGATGCGCGGCACGCGCCTCGCCGAACTGGCGACCGAGCGCCACCCGACGCTCCGCGTACTACTGGTTTCCGGCTACTCGGCGGAGTTGCTCGATGCCGATCGCAGTGCACCCGCGGAATGGGAACTGCTG
>CAXTPX010000120.1:0-7363 GCA_964246005.1 uncultured Burkholderiaceae bacterium
CCACGGCCTGCGCAAGAAGCTCGGGGCCGACCTGATCCGCAACGTGCGCGGCGTCGGCTACACGATCGCGAGCCGCTGATGAGGGCGACTCCGGTCCTTTCGGGCCACTCGATCCAGCGGCGCCTGCTGTACTGGATGATCGGCGTGCTGGTCGCGGGGATCGCGGTGACCGGCGCCGTCGTCTACCGGCAGGCGCGCGACGAAGCGAACGCGTTGTTCGACCTCCAGTTGCGGCAGCTCGCGGCGGCGTTGCCGGTGCGCGCGTTCGGCGCCTTGGCGCCGCGGGCGCCGAACGCGCCCGAGGCTGGCGACGACGTCGTGATCCGCATCTGGAACCGCGTCGGCGTGTTCGTCTACAGCTCGCACCCCGACGTGCCGTTGCCGGCCCGCGCACAGCTCGGGCTGACGACGGTCGCGACGCCGCGCGGCGACTGGCGGGTGTTCGCCGCGCTCGTCGACGACAACCTGCTCGAGGTCGCGCAGCCGATGCGGGTGCGCAGCGCGCTCGCGGCCGAGGTCGCGCTGCGGACCGTGCTGCCGCTGCTGATCCTGCTGCCGGTGCTGGGCGCATTGCTGTGGTGGATCGTCGGTCGCGGCCTGGCGCCTCTGCGACGCGTCGCCGGCGAGGTCGCGGCACGCCGGCCCGAGGCGCTCGAACGGCTTCCCGAAGACGACCTGCCCGCAGAGATCGCGCCGGTGGTCGCGTCGTTGAACCGCCTGCTGTCGGACCTCGCCGTCGCCCGCGACGCGCAGCGCGCGTTCATCGCCGATGCAGCGCACGAGTTGCGCACGCCGCTGACCGCGCTGCAGCTGCAATTGCAGGTGGTCGAACGCGCCGGCGATCGGCAGTCGCGCGCGCTCGCGCTCGATGCGCTGCAGGCCGGACTGCTGCGCGCGTCGCGGCTGGTCGAGCAGTTGCTGACGCTGGCGCGGGCGGAGCCGGACGGTCCCGCGGCGCCAATGGCCGCGGTCGATCTCGACGATCTGGTGCGCGAGTCGGTCGCGCTCCATGCGCAGCTCGCGCACGACCGGGGCATCGATCTCGGCGTCGAGGCGGCCGCATCGCCGCGCCACGTCGTCCGCGGCGATCGGGACGCGTTGTCCACGTTGCTCGGCAACCTGATCGACAACGGGTTGCGCTACACGCCGCGCGGTGGCCGGGTCGACGTCGCGCTCGATCGCACTGAAAACGAGGTCGTGCTGTCGGTCTGCGACGACGGGCCGGGCATCTCGCCCGATGAACGCGGGCGGGTCTTCGACCGTTTCCATCGGGGAGAGGCAGCGCGGGCGGCGGGCGATACCCGCGGAAGCGGCCTCGGGCTGGCGATCGTGAAACGGATCGTCGATCGTCATTCAGCGCGGATCGAGCTCGATGCCGGCGAGAACGATCGGGGGTTGCGGGCGCGGGTCTTCTTTCCGGATGACGGCTTGATCGACTGATCCAGTCCGACGAATCGGAGACCCTCGCCGTTCTTAAGACCCCCTTAAGTTTCGCCTTGCAGACTCCGCTTCGATCCAGGTTCGCTTCGACCCGTCGACGAACACCACTCACAGGAGTCCCGCGATGCAATTGAATCGAATGGTCAGGAATCTCGTTCTCGCCGGCGTCCTCGGTGGCGCCGGCTTCGCGCTTGCGAAAGTCGAGTCGCCGGTCACGCCCGCCGTCGCCGCCGTCGAAGCGCCGACCGCGCAGCCGATGGTGCCGACCGCGTCCGCGGCCCAGCAGATCGCCACGCCGCAGGTTGCACTGCCGAATTTCACCGGTCTCGTCCAGCGCTACGGGCCGGCCGTCGTCAACATCACCGTCACGCAGCGCGCCTCGAAGAACGCGATGTCCCTGCGGCGCCAGGTGCCCGGTGGCGACGACGAAGACGACGACGATCCGTTCAGCCGCTTCTTCCACGGCTCGCCGTTCGGCCCGAACGGCCCGCAACTGCAGAATCCGCACGGCGGCGGGGGTGGCAATGCGGGCAATGGCGGCATCATCCAGCGCGGCCTCGGCTCGGGTTTCATCGTGAGCGCCGACGGCTACATCATGACCAACGCGCACGTCGTCGACGGCGCGACCGAGGTGCTGGTCAAGCTGACCGACCGTCGCGAGTTCAAGGCGAAGGTGATCGGCAGCGACAAGAAGAGCGACATCGCGATCATCAAGATCGACGCACGCAGCCTGCCGGTCGTCTCGATCGGCAGCGCCGAGCGCGTCGCCGTCGGCGAGTGGGTCGTCGCGATCGGCTCGCCGTTCGGCTTCGACAATACGGTCACCGCGGGCATCGTGTCGGCCAAGGCACGCTCGCTGCCTTCCGACAACTTCACGCCGTTCATCCAGACCGACGTGCCGGTCAATCCGGGCAACTCCGGCGGGCCGCTGTTCAACCTGAACGGGGAAGTGGTCGGCATCAACTCGCAGATCTTCTCGGAGTCGGGCGGCTTCCAGGGCATCTCGTTCGCGATCCCGATCGACATCGCGATCAACGTCAAGGACCAGCTGATCGCGCACGGCAAGGTCACGCGGGCGCGCATCGGCGTCACGATCCAGGACGTGAACCAGCAACTCGCCAACTCGTTCAAGCTGCCGCGGCCGATGGGCGCGCTGGTGTCCGACGTCGAGGGCGACGGACCGGGAGCGAAGGCCGGACTGAAGTCGGGCGACGTGATCACGAAACTCGACGGTCGCGAGATCGATCGTTCGGCGGACCTGCCGGCGCGGGTGGCGACACTCAAGCCCGGTTCGACGACCCACCTCGAGGTATGGCGTGCCGGCAAGCCGATCGATGTCGCTGTGTCGCTGGGCGAGCTGAAGGACACGACGACGATCGCCAAGGCCGAAACGTCCGACGGCCAGGGACGTCTGGGCGTCGCGGTCCGTCCGTTGCGCCCCGAGGAGGCGAAGCAGCTCGGCGGCGCTGCAGGCGGGGGCGGGCTCGTGGTCGAGCAGTCGACCGGCGCCGCGGCGGAGGCCGGCATCCAGAGCGGCGACGTGATCCTGTCGTTCAACGGCGAGCCGGTGCAGTCGGCCGAGCAGTTGAAGGCGCTGCTCGCGAAGGCGGGCGGCAATGCGGCGGTGCTGCTGCAACGCGGTCGCAACCGCATCTTCGTGCCGGTCGAACTCGGCTGACGCGAAGTCTTCGGTTCGGGCGAGGGACGGCGGAGGCGCCGTCCCTTGTCGCATCCGGGGTCCGCGTACCCGCTCTACACTGCCCGGCTCGCATCGATGCACCGGAGACCGTGATGAAGACACCCGCCCGTTGGATCGCCAGCGCCGTTGTCTGCGCCTGCGCCATCTCGCTCGCGCACGGCCAAGCCGCGCTGCCTGCGCCGCAGACGCAAGGCGACGTCACGTATCTGAACGGCGGCGCGGGCGACGAGGAAGTCACGTTCATCAAGCAGTCGATGAAGGACTACACGATGGCGCTCGCGTTCTCGCATGCGGGCACGCCGCGCGCCGAGTACGTGGCCAGCGTCTCGATCACCGTCAAGGACGCCAGGGGCGCGACGGTCTTCGAAGCGTCTTCGGTGGGACCCTACCTGCTGCTGAAGCTGCCGGCGGGCAAGTACTCGGTGCTCGCGAGCTATCACGACGTCACGCAGACGAGGCCGGTCAGTGCTGCCAAGGCGGGAGCGCTCGTGACGTTCGTCTGGCAGTGACGAGCGCGATGCCGCGTCCTGGAGTCTCGCCCGAGGCGTGACGCGATCGGGGCGAGGGTTGTGCTCCTGACCTGTGCTACTTCCGAATGGGCCGTTCGACGGCCACCGCGACAAGCGTCGCGGTCACAAAAATCGGGGCGTGGCGACACCGGCCGACGTGTGCCGCGCCAGTTCAGGAGACCCCATGAAGACTTGCTTCCGTTGGAGCCGTGCGACCGTGCGGCGATCGATCTGTGCCTTCTCGGTAGGACTGGCGGCGATCGTGTCCACCACGCCTGCCCTCGCGCAACAGCCGCCGAAGTTCGAAGTGGACCCGTCGTGGCCGAAGGAGCTGCCGAACAACTGGATCATCGGCCAGGTCGGCGGCCTCGCGGTCGACAAGCACAACCACATCTGGATCAATCAACGTCCGCGTTCGGACACGGCCGACGAGCTCGGCGCGTCGCCGGCGAACGGCCCGCGCTCGGAGTGCTGCATCGCTGCACCGTCGGTGATGGAGTTCGACCAGAAGGGCAACCTGCTGCAGGCCTGGGGCGGACCCGGCTACGTGCCGCAGTGGCCCAACAGCGAGCACGGCATCTGGGTCGACAACGACGACAATGTCTGGATCGGCGGCAACGCGGCCGGCGACCGGGCCGTCTTGAAGTTCACCAACAGTGGCCAGTTGCTGATGGTGATCGGCAAGCCGAACGACACGTCGCCCGAGAACAACCAGGACACGTCGCTGCTCGGGCAACCCGCCGGGGTCGAGGTCGACGATGCGGCGCACGAGGTCTACATCGCCGACGGTTACCTGAACAAGCGCGTGGTCGTCTACGACTCGCGCACCGGCGCGTTCAAGCGCGGCTGGGGCGCGTACGGCAAAGCGCTGTCGCAGATCGACAATGCCACGCCGCCGGCCTACGTCAACAGCGGCGCCGTCGACCAGCAGTTCCGCAACCCGGTCCACTGCGCGCACGTTTCGGACGACGGCTTCGTCTACGTCTGCGACCGCGTCAACGACCGCATCCAGGTCTTCACGAAGCAGGGCACGTTCGTCAAGGAGTTCTTCGTACGGCCCGCGACGCTCGGCAACGGGTCGGTGTGGACGCTCAACTTCTCGAACGACCGCAACCAGAAGTACCTGCTGGTCGCCGACGGTGAGAACAACGTGGTCTGGGTGTTGAATCGCAACAATGGCGACATGGTGTCGAGCTTCGGTCACAACGGTCGCAACGCGGGCTACTTCCACTGGGTGCATCAGGCCGGCATCACGACCGACGGCAATTACTACACCGGTGAGGTCGACACCGGCAAGCGGATCCAGAAGTTCGTCCCGAAGGGCACGTTGAAGGATTGACGACCGGCTGGGCGGCGGACGGATCGTGCGAGCGGTCCGTCCGTCGTCGAAGGCGTCGGGCGAGCCATGCGCGTTGACGCTTGCCCGGTCATCCGCTACTGTCGCGCCTCGATTCGAGCAGCGCCGATTTGATGTCGCGACGTGGTCCGTGGCGGCTTCAGCTTGCGGGCGCTCGGACAGACCGGACCACCCCGTCCGGTCCGTCCAAATAAATTCGGCTAAAGCGAGCGATCCCACCCGACGCGCCCGACTTGCAGCAACAACAGGGCGTCGGGGAGTCTCGTGGATCTCCACTCTTGGATGCAACGCCCGCCGCGGCTGACGCGGCTTCCCGCATCGTCGTCCCCCGGCGCTACGCCTTCGCCGAGCCGCTGCCGTTGCAGAGCGGCGCGAGCCTCGCGAACTACGAACTCGCCGTCGAAACCTACGGCACGCTGAATGCCGACCGTTCGAACGCGGTCCTGATCTGCCATGCGCTGAACGCGTCGCATCACGTGGCGGGCGTTCAGGTCGGTGCCGACGGCTCGCGCGACGTCGGCTGGTGGGACAACATGGTCGGTCCCGGCAAGCCGGTCGACACCGACCGCTTCTTCGTCATCGGCGTCAACAATCCGGGATCGTGCTTCGGGTCGACGGGACCGTCGTCGATCGACCCGGCCACCGGTCGTCCGTACGGCGCCTCGTTCCCGGTCGTGACCGTCGAGGACTGGGTCGACGCGCAGGCGCGCCTCGCCGACGTGCTCGGCATCGAGCGCTTCGCCGCCGTGATGGGGGGCTCGCTCGGCGGGATGCAGGCGCTCGCATGGACGACGCGCTATCCCGATCGCGTCGCGCATTGCATCTCGATCGCGTCGACGGCCCGACTGTCGGCCCAGAACATCGCGTTCAACGACGTCGCGCGCCAGGCGATCCTGACCGATCCGCAGTTCCACGGCGGTGACTACTACGGGCACGGCACCGTCCCGCGCAACGGCTTGCGCGTCGCGCGGATGATCGGCCACATCACGTACCTGTCCGACGACGACATGGCCGAGAAATTCGGCCGCACGCTGAAAGCCGACGACCTCGCGTTCGGCTACGAGGCCGAGTTCGCGATCGAAAGCTACCTGCGCTACCAGGGCGACAAGTTCTCCGACTACTTCGACGCCAACTCGTACCTGCTGATCACGAAGGCGCTCGACTACTTCGACCCGGCCGCTGCGTTCGACGGTTCGCTGACGCGCGCGTTGGCCGGCGCCACCGCCCGCTTCCTGATCGTGTCGTTCACGACCGACTGGCGCTTCGCCCCCGAACGCAGCCGCGAGGTCGTGAAGGCGCTGCTCGACAACCGGCATCCCGTGACCTATGCGGAGATCGACGCACCGCACGGCCACGACGCGTTCCTGCTCGACGACCCGCGCTATCACCGGCTGGTGGGCGCCTACTTCGAGCGCATTCGCGGCGACCTCGGGCGTTCGAAGTGACGCGTCCGATCGACGCCGGTGGCCGACCGTTGCGCGACGAGCTCGCGGCCATCGCGCAATGGATCGCGCCCGGTTCGTCGGTGCTCGACCTCGGGTGCGGCGACGGCTCGCTGCTCGCGTGGCTGCAACGCGAGAAGGGATGTCGCTGCGTCGGCGTCGAGCTCGACGACGCGAAGGTGCTCGCCTGCGCGGAGCAGGGCGTCGAAGTGATCCAGCAGAACCTGGAGGACGGACTCGCGCTGTTCTCCGACGCGTCGTTCGACTTCGTGCTGCAGCTGGAAACCTTGCAGATGGTGGTCCACACCGAAGGCATCCTGCGCGAGCTGGCGCGCGTCGGCCACGAGAGCATCGTCAGCTTTCCGAATTTCGCGTACTGGACGCATCGGATGGCGATCCTGCGGGGCCGCATGCCGGTCTCGAAGGCGCTGCCGTACCAGTGGTACGACACGCCGAACCTGCGCTTCGCGACCTTCGCCGATTTCCTCGACCTGACGCAGAAGAGCGGCTTCACGCTGCGCGACCGCTTCGCGCTGCGCGGCGAGCGCGTCGTGCGCTTCCTCCCCAACCTGTTCGGCAACGTCGCGGTGTTCCGGCTCGCCGGCACGCGCTGATTCGTTGCGGTGTGGCACGGATGCCGCGTCGGCTGTAACGCGATGCAAGCAGGCGGCGGGCGCGCCCCGTCCTTCGCTACACTGATCTCGATTCGCGAGTCGCGCACGATCGAACCGGACCACGAACCTGCCCATGGCCGCTGCAAGACACTTCTCCGAGAGCTACGTCGAGGCGCGGACCCGCTTCGTCGACGCGGCGACCCGGACCGGCGCGCCGTTGGAGAGCGTGGGGAATTCGGTCGGGAAGGGACCGGCCGGTGAGCGCCTGTCGACCGACGTGGGCCTGTTCGGCCCGGCCGGCG
>CAXTPX010000121.1:0-7339 GCA_964246005.1 uncultured Burkholderiaceae bacterium
GACCATCAACGCACGCGTCTGGTCGTGCAGCCAACGCGCATCGAAATTGCCTTGCGTCGGCCGTTGAGCCGCGATCCGGCCGTCGAACCAGGGCGCGTAGATCTGGCCGTCGCGCACCATCATCCAGGCCTGGAGCCAGTGCGATCCGTCGGCGGCGAGGTTGAGCGGCGGTGCGACGCAGCGGGCGCGGTGGTCGTCGGATGCCGCGAGTCGATCGATCACGACAGCCGACAGCCGCGGGTCGGCACGCGCGGCGGCAACGGCCGCCGGGGCGGCACCGCAACCGATTCCGGCGGCGGCGTAATCCGCCAGCGAGAAGGCGTCGGCGATCGCGCCGACCGCATCGGCGGCGGCCTGCAACGACGACGCGGTTTCGGCAGGGGCGTCCGATTCGCCGTTGCCCGGCAGGTCGGGCAGCAGCACGAAATGACGCGTGGCGAGCGCACGCGCCATCGGCACGCACGCGAGGCCGGTGCCGGGGCAGTCGTGCAGGACGATCAACGGCCGACGCGCCGGGTCACCGAAGGTTCGGACGAGGAGCTGCCCGCTCGGCGTGTCGACGAAGCACAAGCCGGGGTCCGCGCCGACGGGAACCGCGGTCGGTGCGGTCCATGGCGACGGACCGGCCGGCAGCGACGCGACGAAGCCGACGATGGCGCGGTGCTTCGCGGCCGGATCGTGCGGCAGCCGGACGATGCGTTGCCCGTCCTTCATCGGCGGCAAGCGATCGAGGTGGGGAAACAGCATGTCCTCGGTGCTGGCCGTGAAGACCGCGGGGACGGTCAATGCGGCCGCCGCGATCAGCGCGCCGCTGCCGTAGAAGCACGCCGCCCGATAGGCCGGACGATAAGTGTCGCAGCTTCGGTAGTACATCGAGACCCAGTGATGGATTTCCTCCGGGCTCGGACGATCGACCGGATTCAGCCGCGTCACGTCCCGCGAGTACCAGGGAAACCAGGTGAACTGATCGCGAAAGCGCATCCAGGTGTCGAACAGGTGACCACCGAGCGGGCTCACGCGCATCGGGGCGAAGTAGTCGTCGGGGAACAGCGTGGCGATCTCCGCGTCGGTGAAGGCCGGGAGGCCCTCGAGGACGACGCCGGTCACCGCTTCCGGCCAGCCGACGGCGAGTTCGATGGCGATCGCCGCGCCGGTGTGGGTGCCGTAGACCGGGCAACGCGGCAGTCGCAGCGCGCGCATCGCGGCGGCGGTCGCCGAAGCCAGGTCGCGCATCGTCAGCGGATCGCCGGGCAGCGGTTCGGAGTAACCGAAGCCGGGCGTGTCGAGCGCGATGCACTTGTAGTGCTCCGCGGCGACCGACATTTCGGCGGCCAGCAATTCGGAGTCCGCTGGCGATCCGTGCAGCATGACGAGCGGTGGCCCCTTCCCCAGGATCCGGCAATGCACCCGCCTCCCATCGACCACGACGAACGATCGTGCCGCTCGCGTCATGGCGCCGCGCGGGTGGAGCCACGGTCGATCCGCGCGAACCGTCGGACGGCGACGATGCTGGCGAGGTACAGCAGCATGTTGCAACCGCAGTAGGCGAAGGCGATCCCGAAGATCGCCATGCCGCTTTGTTGCACCTCGCCGCCGTCGCTGCTTTCCACGAAGCCGAAGACCGCGAGCACGACGCCGACGATCAATGCGCCGAGCGCGAAGGCGAGCTTCTCGGCCGCCAGCCAGAAGCCGCTGTAGACGCCTTCGCGGTTGTGTCCGGTCTCTTTCGCGTCGAGCGCCAGCGTATTCGACAACATCGACAACGTCACCATCAGGAAACCTCCCGCCGCGGCGCCGCCCTGCAGTCCGAGGGGAATCAGCCACCACGACGACTGGCCTTTCATCGCCAGCCACAGCACGAGGTTGAGACACCAGCCGAGAACCCCGATCGCGTACAGGGTGGTCGGCGACCAGCGCTTCGCCGCGCGAAGCCAGAACGGCTGGGTCACGATCTGTCCCGCGACGCTCGCCAGCACGACGAGGCCGATCCCGGACAAGGGCTGGCCGACGACGTAGATGCAGAAGTAGGCGAACGCACCGTAGCCCACGCCCTCGGCCACCTTCTGCAGGAACCCCACGAGCAGCAACGCCAGGAAGCGACGGTTGCCGGCGACGAGCTTCATCTGCGCCGGCAGGGTCAGGGCGTTCCGGTCCGCTTCGACGCGCGCGAGGTCTGCGCTCGAGAAGACGGTCACCATCATCGTCGCGAGGCAGATGCCGCCGTAGACCCACGACATCGTCTCGTAGCCCGCGACGCCGCCGCCGAGCGACTGCACGAAGGCGCCGGCGAATGCGCTCAACGACAGGCCGACCGCCATGAAGCCGACCCGCCACGACATGATGCGGGTGCGCTCGGCATCGTTCGTCGCGATCTCGGAGGCCATCGTCAGGTACGGCACCGAGTTGAGCGAATAGCCGGTGAAGCCGACCAGCACGATGAAGCTCATGTAGATCGCCTGGGCGACCGGGGCGCCGAAGAGCGGCACATGGAAGAACAGCACGATGCTCGCGCCGGCGAGAAGGGCACCGACGAACATCAGCGGCCGGCGCCGGCCGAAGCGGGTGTCGAGCCGATCCGACAGGACGCCGACCATCGGATCGACGAACATGATCAGCAGCTTCGGCACGAAGACGGCGATCCCCGCGATCGCGGGAGGAATCGCCAGGTAGTTCGTCATGAAGAGGAGCAGCAGCAGCGCCGGCGCATCGCGGAAGATGCGGTCGCCGATCATCCCCAGGCTGAATCCGGCGAGCCTCATGGCACCCAGCCGTCCAGCAGGCGACGACCCGGACTGCACCAGCGGCGGATCCGACAGCAGGGCAGGATCGGCGTGGGCGTTGTCCGACATGACGACTCTCTCGATGGGGATCATCGAGCCTAAGCGGGCATGGCGCCCGTTCGACCCGACCGATCGGTGCTGTCCGGATCGTGGACGATCAACGCGGCGCGTCGAGGCACCGGCGGCGTGATTGCTAGCGTGGGTTGTGCCCATGCTCGACTGCCGCGCCCGTTTCCCGGGAGACGATCGACCCGGTCGCGGAGAGGTGCCCTCATCGGGGTCCGCCGCAACTCGAAAGGAGTTCCATGCGATCACTCTGTTTCCGCGCCGTCCTCGGCCTCACGCTGGTCGCGGTCGGAACAAACACGTGGGGACAAGCGCCCGATCCGCTCGCTGCCCGCGGCAAGCGCCTCTTCCTGCAGTGCGCGTCGTGTCACGAGGTGGGCGATTCGACGATTGCCAAGATCGGCCCGACCCTGAAAGGGGTCGTCGGCCGGCCGGTCGCGAGCAGCCCCGGCTACGCCTATTCCGATTCGTTGAAGGCGCAGTCGTTCACGTGGGATGACGCCTCGCTCGAACGGTGGCTCGAAAAGCCGACCCAGGTCGCACCTGCGACGACCATGGCCTTCATCGGCCTGCCGAGCCCGGACGACCGCAAGGCGGTGATCGCGTACCTGCAGACGCTGAAGTGACGCGACTCCCGATCGACCGCGCCTTCGTCCGGGTCGAGGCGGGTCTGATCCACTACCGCATGGCAGCGCCAGCCGACGCCCGCGAGATCGACGGGCCGCCGGTCTATGCGGCGCACGCCGGTCCCGGCTCGTCGCGCGGCCTCGAGGACGTGATCGCGACGCTCGGCCGCCATCGCTGCGTGGTCGCGCCCGACATGATGGGCAACGGCGACTCGGACCCGCCGCCCGGCCCGACCGATCTGGACTTCTACGTGGCTCGCGCGATCGAGGTGCTCGATCGCCTGGGCATCGAACAGGTCGACTTCTACGGCGTTCACACCGGCGCGCACATCGGCTGTGAACTCGCGCTCCAGCACCCCGGGCGCGTGCGTCGCCTGATACTGGACGGCATCGCGCTCTTTCCGGCTGACCTGCGGGGTGAACTCCTCGACCGCTACGCACCGGCGATCGTCGCGGACGCGCACGGCGGACATCTCGCGTGGGCCTGGCACTTCGTCGCCGGACTGTTCGTCCACTTTCCCTACTATCGCGAGGACCCGGTCCATCGCCTCTTCGCATCGGCCGTCCCCCCACCGGCGATCCGTCAAGCGCTGGTGGCCGACCTGGTGAAGGCGCTGCCGAGCTACCACTTCGCCTATCGGGCGGTCTTCGCCCATCCGACCGCCGAACGCCTGCCGCTGATCGAACAGCCCACCCTGTTGATGACGGTCGACGGCGACCCGCTCGCGATCTATCTCGACGCGGCCAGTGCGCTGCTTCCACACGCGATGCGGCTCGTGGCCACGCGGGAGACCCGTCTCGTGGAGATCTCGCGCTTCCTTTCGGGCTGAGCAGGAGTTGCGACGCGGCCGCCGTGGCGGCGAGGAGACGGAAGACGTCGTGCGCCGTCACGAACCACCCGAAAACTCACGCTCGATCAAAATGGTATAGCTTTAGATCATTATTTGCGTTAGCGTCGTGTCATCGGAACTTTCTCGGATGGCCGCGATGCACGCACGTCACGAGGTCAAGTCCCTGAAGAGGGCACTGCGCGTCCTGACGTTCCTGAATCAGCGCGGTGACGCGACCGTCTCGGACGTCGCGAAGGCGATCGGCGTGCCGCGCCCGACGTCGTACCGCATCCTCGAGACGCTCGCTTCGGAAGGCTATGTCGAGAAGCAGGAGCACAGCGTGTTCTACCGGATCACCAGCCGGGTCCAGGGCCTGGCGGTCGGCTTCCAGGACGAGGAAGTCCTGCTCGAGGTGGCCAAGCCGATGATCATCGAGCTCGGCAAGGCGCTCGGCTGGCCGATCACGCTCTACACGCCCCGCGAACGCAAGATGGTGGTGCGCATCAACACCGACTTCGACTGCGCCCTCGCGCTCGAGCGCTGGAGCGTCGGCTTCGAGGTGCCGATGCTGCATGCCACGTCGGGCTACTGCTATCTCGCCCATTGTCCGGCGCCCGAACGCGAGGCGATCCTGAAACAGGCGGAAGAAGAAGGCGAAGCGCTCGAACCCAATTACCTGCCACCGGGCGAAGGACGCTATCTCACCGTCACCGACAGCCTCGCTCACCTGACCCGCTTCAACCGCGATCGCAAGGAGGAGCTGAACCTGCTCATCAAGCACGTGCGCGATCGCGGGTTCTGCAACATCGAGTTCAAGCATTACCGGGAAGGCAATGTCGGCGTCCCGCTGGTCCTCGACGGAAAGCCGATCGGGGGGATCGTCATGCGGTACATCAAGTCGGTCATGAAGAACACCGACCGCATCCAGAAGCTCTATGTGCCGAAGCTGCAGCAGCTCGCCCACGACATCGTCGATGCCTATGTCGAGCCGCCGGTCCGTGGCGAAGCGGTGCGCCCGGTCTCGTCGAAGCCGCACACGGCAGACGTGCTCTATCCAAAATTCGGATAGGCCGCATCGACCCGGGGCGTCGGCGTCGTGCTTTGGCATGATGCCCCGACCGACTGCCGCTCGACGATTGCGGTCGTCTCTTCGAGTGTCCCTCGCGCCAGCGGGTCGGGCGCGAGCCGCGTCCATCAGCCGTTCCATCCGGAGTGACGCATCGACGTGAGTACCGTCTCGCCTGTCCCCCCGGTCGGATCGCAGCGCTCGTCGAACGGGCGGGCGACGATGGTCGAGAAGATCATCGCCCGCGCCGCGGGACTCGATCGGGTCGACGTCGGGCAACTCGTCACGGCGAAGGTCGACTTCGCGTTCGCGCACGACTCGTCGGGCCCCCGTCGCTGGCAGCCGCTCCTCGATGAACTGGGCGTCGGTCTGTGGGATCCGTCGAAGATCGCGATCGTCAGCGACCATTACGTTCCGGCAGTCGACGCGGACTCGGCGGCGATCCTCGATTTCACGCGCCGCTTCGCGGCTCGCCATGTGGTCGCCGACTTCTTCGACATGGTCGGTATCTGCCACCTCGTCCTGCCCGAGCGAGGGCTGATCCGGCCTGGCGCCTTCATCGCGGGCGGCGACAGCCACACGCCGATGGCGGGCGCCTTCGGTGCGTACGCCGCAGGCTACGGCGCCACCGACATGGCGGCGATCGTGGCCACCGGCGAGACCTGGCTCGCCGTGCCGGCGACGATCCGTGTCGCGATCGACGGCGCGCTCGGACGCGGCGTCGTCGCGAAGGACGTGATGCTGCGCCTCTGCCGCGCGCTCGGCCTCGACAACGCGTTCAAGGCGATCGAGTTCTCGGGACACACGGTCGCGGCGATGTCGATGCCCGAGCGGATGGTCCTGTGCAACATGGCCGCGGAGCTCGGCGCCGAGACCGGCGTCGTCGCACCCGACCGGGCGACCTTCGACTGGCTCGCGCGCGCCGGACGCCCGTGCATCGACGAGGCGGCGGCGCTCGCGATCTCGAGCGATGCCGAGGCGGTCTGCGAACGGGTCTTCGCGCTCGACGCGTCCGCTCTCGCACCGCAGATCGCCGCGCCGCATTCACCCGCCAACACCGACGATGCCGACCGCTTCGCGGACGTGCGCATCGACCAGGCCTACATCGGCGCGTGCGTCGGCGCGAAGATCGACGACCTGCGGATGGCCGCGGACGTGCTGTTCGGCCGCAAGGTCGCATCCGGCGTGCGGCTCCTGATCGCGCCGGCGTCGAGCCGCACCACGGCCGAGGCCACCCGCGACGGCACGCTCGCAGCGCTGCTCGACGCGGGCGCCATCCTGCTGCCGTCGGGTTGCGGCGCGTGCGCCGGCATGGGCGCCGGCCTGTTGGCGGACCGTGAGGTCTGCATCTCGTCGACCAACCGGAACTTCAGGGGTCGGATGGGGCACACCGGCGCCTCGGTCTATCTCGGCTCGCCGTACTCGGTCGCCGCGGCCGCTGTCGCCGGTCGCATCGTCGACCCGCGCGAACTGCTCGACGATCGCAGGACGCACTGATGGGTCGCGCGTTCGTCTTCGGCGACGACATCGACACCGACGTGCTGGCGCCGGGGAGCCTGATGAAGCTCGCCCCCCACGTGCTCGCGCGGCACTGTCTCGAAGCCGTCGACCCGCTGTTCGCGTCGACCGTCAGGCCGGGCGACGTGCTCGTGGCCGGCCACAACTTCGGCCTCGGCTCGTCGCGCGAACAGGCGGCGGTGTCGCTGAAGCTGCTCGGCATCTCGGCCGTGCTCGCGCTCTCGTTCGCACGCATCTTCTATCGCAACGCGATCAACCTCGGACTGCCGGCGATCGTGCTGAACGAGGCACGCGAGGTCGGCGCCGGCGACGACCTGACGATCGACCTGCTCGGCGGTCGCGTCGACAACCGCACGACCGGCGCGCACTACACGGTGACGCCGCTGCCGCCGCATCTGATGGCGATGATCGAAGACGGCGGCCTGATCCCGCATCTGCGGAAGCGCCTGCATC
>CAXTPX010000122.1:0-7335 GCA_964246005.1 uncultured Burkholderiaceae bacterium
CACGCTTCATCTCGCCCCTGCCCGTCGCATCGATCTGCAAGACGAGCGCGGACGAGACCCTGAATAGCGGCGCGTCGCGCGAGCGGTCGTGCTCGATCCGGTCACGACGTGGTCGCGAAGTAGCCGTGCTGGCGTGCCCACAGGATCACGCCGCCGCGGCTGTGGACGTCGAGCTTGCCGTAGATGGCCGCGACGTGATTGCGGACCGTGCTCAGGGCCAGCTTCAGGTCCTTCGCGATCTCCTTGTCGGACCGGCCCTTGCAGAGCTGATCGAAGACGTCCCGTTCGCGCCGGGTCAGGTCGTTGAACACGGCGACGCGACCCTGCTTGCCCGCGCTCTTCGCGTTGGCCAGCTTCTCGAGCAGCGAACGACTGAACCAGGTCGTGTCCTTCATCGCCTCTTCGATGGCGCTGACGAACTCCGTCTCCGAGCGTTTCCGCGTCGTGATGTCGAGCCACGCGAGGAGCACGCAGAGCTCTCCGTTCATCGACACGTTCTCGGCCGAGACCAGCGCGTCGATGGGCTCGGCGTCCTTGCGTCCGATACGGCATTCCATGGCCCTCACGCTGCCGCCGTCCTTCAGCCGCGCGGTCAGTGCGGCGCAGTCCCGCTCGTCCCACAGGGCAAAGTCCGGCGCCGGCCGGCCGAGGACCTCGGTCGCGGCGTGACCGGTCGCGGCCAGGAATGCCTGATTGGCTTCCAGCAGCAGGAACGTGCCTGCGCTGAGCAGCGCCACCGGGACCGGCAACATCTCGAAGGCCTTCTTGAAGCGATCGTCGCTCTGATGCATCGTCAACTCGGCCCTGCGACGGGGCTCGAGGTCGACGAAGGTGAAGAGCATGCATTTCTCCTCGGCGATCTCGATCGGTTGTCCGGCGACGATGATCGGCTTGAGAGCGCCGCCCGGCAGGCGGATGTGCGATTCCATCTGGGTGATCGTCGCGCCGTCCCCGAGCTTCCTGATCGCGGACTCGCGGTGCTCCGCGCCCTCGAACACGTCGAGCTGATAGATCGGTTTGCCGATCACGTCTTCGCGCTGATAGCCCGTCATGTCGAGGAAGCCTCGATTGACCTTGATGTAGCGGTGATCGGCGAGTCGACAGATCAGCGCCGGCGCGGGGTTCGCGTTGAACGTCCGCTCGAACCGTTCCTCGGCGTCGGCCCAGTCGCTCGCGTCGTGGAGGATCAGGGCAAGGCAGTCAGGATGACCCTGATGGTCGGTGAGGATCAGGCTGCGAACCCGGTGGACCCAGTTGACCGAGGCATCGTGTGCGGGAAAGACCTCGACGACGACGTCGGCGAAATGCTCGCCGGTCAGCACGCGCTCGATCGGTGACTCGCCGTCCTCGAGCAGATGATTGTTGCGATAGCGCAACCGGAACCGTTCCCGGTACTCGGTCACGTCGCGCCCCAGGTCGGCAATCGTCTTCACCCCGTGCATCCGCAACGCGGCTTCGTTGGCCCACACGATCCGATGGTCGGGCTCGATCAGGATCACGCCTTCGGTCAGGCCGCGGATGATCTGCTGGAGTTGCCGACGATCCGTCTCGGTCTGCAGAATTCGATTGTCGAAGGGCGCTCCGATGTCGGATGGGCTGCGAAAGGTCGGGTCCGCCTCGGGCCCCGACGGGGTCGGCGGCTCGAGGGGCGTCGCCGTCACGGCCGTCGTCGCGATGGCCGCGCCTTCGTTTCGACCTGCGTCGGCGCTTCCGCCTTCGGCGCCGTTCGCCCGTTGCGCTTTCCACCACCGCCGGACTTCTCGCGCTTGCCCTGCGCTTCGAGTTCGTCGCTGCCGGTGAGCTTGCCGAGCGCCTCCTTCATCGAAGCCTTCAACGCCTTCAATCGTTCGTCCGCCTGATCGGCCATGCGTGCCCTTCCGGATGCTGATCGTCGCGCTTGTCAGACGAGCATCGTAGCGCGAGCGGCCATTCGACCGACCCGTCAAGTGCACTAGACCCGCTAGTGCATACGCTCGTTGTCGACGACGAAGCGGTCCAACAGAATCCGCCCACTTCGACGGCCCCGTGTCGCGTCCTTCTCCTGTGAAAAGCAGGGGCTGGAACATCGCTCCATCGGCCGATCGCCTGGTGTCACCAGCCCGGACCCATCGCCATGAACGACCCACGTACCCCACAGGATTCGCCATGCCTCGGTGCGACCGCGCCCGGTGCGGCGAACGCTCGCGGCGCGCCGGCTCTCGAGGGATCCAGGGTCACGCTGCCGATCGTCACGGAATCGATCGATGTCGAGAAGGTCGAGGTCGACCGCGGCGGCTATCGCATCACCAAGCGCGTCGAAACGCGAGACCTGCTGGTCGACGAGCCGCTGCGGCACGAGACGGTCGCGATCGAGCGACGGGTGGTGAACCGCGAGCTGGCCGCAGGCGAGGTGCCGGCGGTTCGCCACGAGGGCGACACGATGATCGTGCCGGTCGTGAAAGAGATCGTCGTGACGCAGAAACGTCTGGTGCTCGTCGAGGAAATCCACATCGCCCGCGTCGGCGGCACGCACCGCGATCCGCAGTCGGTCGCGGTGCGGGAAGAGCACATCGAGATCGAACGGCTTGGAGCCGAAACATCGGTGATTAAGTCTTCGTGACCCCGCCCTTTCCGGGCAAACCCACGATCCGCGAGGATCAACCGGAGCACACGATGAATTCAGTCATGGTTGGAATGTTCGACACGGAAGCGGCTGCGATGGACGCGCAACGCAAGCTCATCGCGGCCGGCTTCGCTGCCGGCGCGCTTCAGATGAGCGGCGGTTCACCAGGTGCGGCGACAGCGACAGCGACGCCGGCGACCGCACCCCATCAAGAAGGGGCCATTACCCGCTTCTTCGAGAACCTGTTCGGCGCCGACGACAGCGACGACGCGGCGTTCGGCGAGCACAGGAGCACCTACACCGAGGCCTTCAGGCGCGGTTCGTTCGGCCTGACGGTGCGGACGACCAGCGCGGCCGAGATGGACGAGGCGGAGAGGATCCTGAACGCGGCGGGCGCGATCGACGTCGACGAGCGCTCGGAAGAATGGCGCAAGGACGGCTGGACCGGCAGCGGTGCCGCGGTCACGGGCGCGGTGACGGGCGCGACCCGGAAGCTGCAGGAAGTGAAGGAAGAGCTGCAGGTCGCAAAGCGCGCCGTGGCGCGGGGCGGTGTCCGGGTCTTCACGCGCATGACCGAGGTGCCGGTCGAGGAGTCGGTCACGCTGCGCGAGGAGCGAGCCGACATCAAGCGGACCGCGGTCGACCGGGTGGCCACGGCAGCCGACCTCGATGCGTTCAAGGAAGGAAGCATCGAGGTCCGCGAGATGAGCGAGGAGGCCATCGTCAACAAGACGGCTCGCGTGACCGGTGAAGTGGAAGTGGGCAGGACGGCGACCGAACGTCAGGAAACGATCCGCGACACCGTCCGCCAGACGAAGGTCGAGGTGGAGAAGCTCACCGCCGACGCGACCGGCGTGAAGCGCGGCTGATCGAGCGCGACCCTGGCGAGGCGCTGCCGGAGGCGGCGTCTCGCTCCGATATCTTTTTGAACAGGAGCTGTCATGTCGATCGTCGCGTGGCTGGTGGTGGGTTTGATCGCGGGGTTCATCGCGAGCAAGATCGTGAACAAGAGCGGGGAGGGCGTGGTCCTCGATATCGTCCTCGGCGTCATCGGGGCGGTGGTCGGTGGCTTCCTCTTCAACATGCTGGGTGCGTCGGGAGCCGATGGCATCAATCTCTACAGCATTCTCGTCGCCGTCGTGGGCGCGATCGTGGTACTGGTGATCTACCACGCGATCAAGCGCGCCTGAGTCGTACGTCCGATCCGTCGTCGACCAGCATCGAGGACGGATCTTCCATTTTCCGGAGCAGCTGAATGACCATGAACGACTTCCACCCTGGATCGAGAATGAACCGTGCGAAGGCCAAGGCGACCTCGTCCGTGAAAGACGGCTTCGAGGCGGCCAGCGCCGGCGCGGAATGGGCACTGAGCACGGCCTCCGGCAAGATGAGCCTGGCGCGGAACAATCTGGCGCCGTCCGTGAAGGAAGGCATCGAGACCGCACGCAACAAGGCGAACGACCTGAAGAAGGTGGTCGTCGACTACACGCGTGAGGAGCCCGTCAAGGCGATCCTGATCACCGCGGTGGTCGGTGTCGTGCTGATGGGTCTGATCGTCGCGATCGCTCGCTCGGACGACTGAAGGAGCCGCGTATGCCGGCGCGTCGCCCTGCCCGGTGGGCGGTTCTCGTCGGCTCCGGGCTGGGCCGTCCCGTTGTTCAATTGGCGGCCGACGTCGGATAGGGCCACCGAACGCACGTCGTGAAGCCGCTCCTCAATCCGGTTCGGCAGTGTCTGCGCCTCTCGGGCGGCGTGCCGATCCCTGCTCGCGCAGATACGTCCCCAGATCCTTCGCCACCGTCACGAAGTCCGACGGAATCATCAGGATCGTCGTGCTGTTGTTCTCCGCACCGACCTCCGACAGCATCTGCATCCGCCGCAGTTCGATGGCGACCGGGTTGCCGGCCATCTGCTCTGCCGCATCGGCGAGCTTCTTCGATGCCTCGAGCTCCGCCTCGGCCTTGATGATGCGTGCCCGCTTCTCGCGTACCGCCTGCGCCTGCATCGCCATCACTTCCTGCATCGCACCGGGCAGCTCGACGTCCTTCATTTCGAAGCGCTCGACTTCGATACCCCACTGTCCCGTCAGCCCCT
Organism: uncultured Burkholderiaceae bacterium; assembly: GCA_964246005.1. Classification (GTDB taxonomy): domain Bacteria; phylum Pseudomonadota; class Gammaproteobacteria; order Burkholderiales; family Burkholderiaceae_D; genus CAHJXF01. The sequence goes on from CAXTPX010000122.1 coordinate 4,697, forward strand.
CGATGTTCTTGCGCAGCAGGTCGTTGATCTTGTCACGCTCCTGCAGCACCTCGTCGAGGTCGTGCCGGCCGATCGAGTTGCGCAGGCTCGTCATCGCGAGCTGATAGACCGCGGCCGGCGCATCCGCGACCGCGATGACCGACTTGGCCGCGTCGACGATGCGGTACCAGAGCACGGCGTTGAGCTTCACCGTCACGCTGTCGCGCGTGATGGTCTCCTGCTGCTCGGCCGACACCGTCCGCGTGCGGATGTCGACCGACACGGTCCGGTCGATTCGCAGCGGCACGATCCAGTACAGGCCCGGCCCGCGCAGGCCGGCGAAGCGGCCGAGCCGGAAGACGACGCCGCGTTCGTATTCCTGTGCGATGCGGAGGCCGCTCAGCAGCACGACAACGATCGCGACGATGATCACCAGCACAGTCATGAGAGGACTTTCCGGGAGTTGCGTGTCGCTCGGTCGCGATTGCGATGCGATGGTGCTTCGGGATCATAGGCCTCGGCGGAGCGCACGACGGTGCGGGGACCGCCACGACATCAGGCGGTCTTGCCGTTGCCGAAGCCTTCGGCGTGAGGCGGTTCCTTGGCGGCAAGTCCGGTCAGGCACCACCACCGACGCGACGCCGGCCCCTGACGCCCCGCGCGGAGACCCCGTCGACTTCCTCCGACAGGCGAGCGACCGCGCGATGACTGGCCGGCGCCGACGGCCGCAGCCCGTTGCGGATCATGTTGGTCACGCAGTCGTCGACATGCTTCGTCAGCGTGGCCTGCGCCCTCTTCCAGTCGCGCTTCAGCGCGCAGTCGAGGAGGGTGCGATGCTCGGCGCCCGCGATGTCCCCGCGGAAGATCGCCGCGATCAACTGATAGCGCAGATAACGATCGTAGATCGACGCGTGCAGGTCGAGCAGCACCTGCGAGCCGCAGTTCGAGATCAGCGCATGGTGAAAGGCCCAGTCGTAGCCCTTCCACGCTTCGGTCAGGGTGCGATCGCCGGCGGCGATGCGCTTCTCCATCGTCGTGAGCTTGTGATGCGCGGCGACGATGCGGCCCTCCCATTCGATGTCGCCGGCCTCGAACGACTCCTGCAGCGCATGACACTCGAGCAGGAGGCGCATCGCCGCGACTTCGCGGAGGTCGGTCGGCGAGATCGGCGCCACCTCGAAGCCGCGCGACCCCTCGGCCACGACGAAATGCTCGGACGCGAGGCGCGCCAGGATCTCGCGCAGCGTGCCGATGCCGGGGCCGTAGGCCTCCTTCATCGCATCCAGCTTCAACTTCTGGCCCGGCTGGAGCCGGCCGAACACCACGTCCGACCGGATCCGGCGGTAAGCCTTGTCGCTCACCGGTTCGCTGTCCATCGCCTCGCTGGTCACGCGCATGACTCCGTCGTTCGTGTCGGTCCGCCAGGCCGATAGTAACGACACTGGGGCAAGATTGACACGAGTCGCAAGGAATAGGACACAATGCCGTCGATCCTATTATCTTTGAATCGTCGGATGATCCGTAGAATGATGAACAAGCCGATCTACGTCCTCAACGGTCCGAATCTCAATCGACTCGGCAGGCGCGAGCCGGATATCTACGGCACCGCCACGCTCGGCGACATCGAGCAGCGTTGCCGGGAGGCCGCGGGCGAGCGCCCGGTCGTCTTTCGCCAGACGAACCGCGAGTACGAACTGATTGACTGGATCCACGAGGCCATCGACGAAGCCGCCGGGATCGTCGTCAACCCGGCCGCGTACTCGTTCACGTCGATCGCGATCCTCGACGCGCTGAAGATGTTCGACGGTCCGATCATCGAGTTGCACATCTCGAACATCCATCGCCGCGAAGCGCATTACCACCACTCGTTCGTCTCGAAGGTGGCAACGGCCGTCATCGCCGGGCTGGGTCCGCGTGGTTATCCGCTGGCCGTCCGCGCGCTGCTCGAGATGCTGTCCACCCCGCCTGAAGACCCGCCGCTTCCGACGAGGAGCGCATTTCCGAGGAGACGATCGTGAGTGCACCTGCAGCGGCATCCGGCGCCGAGCGCGGCATGCCGGTGAGGGCCGTGACCGCGGCCACCATCGGCACCGCGCTCGAATGGTTCGACTTCTCGCTCTACGGCGTCGTGTCGGCCACGATCTTCCCGAAACTGTTCTTCCCCGCGCTCGACCCGACGAGCGGCTTGCTCGCCTCGCTCGCGACGTTCGGCGTGGGGCTCGCCGCGCGCCCGCTCGGGGCGGTGACCTGCGGCTACCTCGGCGACCGCTTCGGACGTCGCAACCTGCTGCTGGTCACGGTCACGCTGATGGGTCTCTCGTCGGTGCTGATGGGGATCCTGCCGACGTATGCGCAGATCGGCCTCGGCGCGCCGATCCTGCTGGTCCTGCTGCGGATCCTGCAGGGCTTCGCGCTCGGCGGCGAATCGACCGGGGCGCAGTTGATGGCGCTCGAGCACGCGCCGGCGAAGTCGCGGGGCAAGTACTCGGGCTTTCTCGGCATCTGCTCGCCCATCAGCCAGATCCTCGCGAACGGCGCGCTGCTCGCGATCTCGTCGCAGATGCCCGCCGAGGAGTTCGAGCGTTACGGATGGCGGCTCCCGTTCCTCGCGAGCTTCGTCCTCCTCGGCTCGTTCCCCGTGATGTGCGGCGCGGTCTTCG
>CAXTPX010000123.1:0-7318 GCA_964246005.1 uncultured Burkholderiaceae bacterium
TCTGGAAGTAGAACTGGTTGCGCCGGTCGCAGCCCTTGATCGCCCCGGAGGCGAGCGACAGGTTCGGAAAGCCCACGACGCGCTTCGGATCGAATAACTGGATGACGCCGAGCCCGTCGCAGGTCGGGCACGCACCGAGCGGGTTGTTGAACGAGAAGAGGCGCGGCTCGAGCTCGGCGAGCGAGTGGTTGCAGACCGGGCAGGCGAACTTGCTCGAGAACAGCGACTCGCGGCCACTGTCCATGTCGAGCGTGATCGCGCGGCCGTCCGCGTTGCGCAGCGCGGTCTCGAACGACTCGGCCAGGCGCTGCTTGATCTGCATCGGATCGGCGCCGATCTTCAGCCGGTCGATGACGACGTCGATGTTGTGCTTCTCGGTCTTCTTCAGCTTCGGCAGCGACTCCGACTCGACGATCTGCCCGTCGACGCGAAAGCGCACGAAGCCCTGTGCCTGCATCGCAGCGAACAGGTCGACGTGCTCGCCCTTCTTCTCGCGCACGGCCGGCGCCAGGATCATCAGCTTCGCGCCTTCGGGCAGCCGCAGCACGTCGTCGACCATCTCGCCCACGCTCTGCGCCGACAGCGGCTGCTGATGATCCGGGCAATACGGCGTGCCGACGCGTGCGAACAGGAGGCGCAGGTAGTCGTGGATCTCGGTCACCGTGCCGACCGTCGAACGCGGGTTGTGACTGGTCGCCTTCTGTTCGATCGAGATCGCGGGCGACAGCCCTTCGATCAGGTCGACGTCGGGCTTCTCCATCAGCTGCAGGAACTGGCGCGCGTACGCCGACAACGACTCGACGTAACGCCGCTGCCCTTCGGCATACAGCGTATCGAAGGCGAGCGACGACTTGCCCGAGCCCGACAATCCCGTGATCACCACCAGCTTTTCGCGCGGCAGGTCGAGATTGATGTTCTTCAGGTTGTGCGTGCGCGCGCCGCGGATGCGAATCTCGTCCATCGTGGTTCGTTCTTCGGGCGAAGGTGAGGGGTACCGGCCCGCCGTGGGCCGGCAGGATTTCGGGCGTGCGGGACGAAGCGGGACCGGTGGTACGCGACTCGAAGAGCGGAGCCGATCGGTTAATATAGCTGACCCCATCTGGCCGCTTGTCGTGCCGATATGGGGCTGCAATCATGGACGGCAAGAAGAGCTTCCCAAGTTCGCATCCCGCCCGACGCTGCCCGGGCTCGAACGCACCGTCCCGCTCACCGTTTCCTCTTCGTACGATTCCAGGAGTTCGCCATGTCATCGGTCAACAAGGTCATTCTGATCGGCAATCTCGGGAAGGATCCCGAAATGCGTTACATGCCGAGCGGCGAAGCGATCGCGAATTTCAGCGTGGCCACCAGCGAGAACTGGACCGACAAGACCAGCGGCGACAAGAAGGAAGCGACCGAGTGGCATCGCGTCGTGTTCTTCGGTCGGACGGCGGAAGTCGTCGGCCAATATGTCAAGAAGGGCTCGAAGATCTACGTCGAAGGCCGTCTGCAGACGCGCAAGTGGCAGGACAAGGAAGGCCAGGACCGCTACACCACCGAGGTGCGCGGCGATGTGATGCGCATGCTCGACCGTCGTGGCGAGAGCTCGGGTCCGATGGACCACGAGCCGCCGTCGATGGATGCCCAGTCGTCGCCGTCGCAGCAGCGCCGCCCGCCCCCGGCGAAGGCGGCGCCGGCGCGAGCCGCATCCGGCTTCGAAGACATGGATGACGATATCCCGTTCTGATCGTCCACGTCCGTCGTTCATGCGCGGCGAAGCAGCGCTACCCGAAAGCGAACCGATCGCGATTGCCGACTCGCCGACTACCGCGAGCGATCGAGCGCCACTGAGCGGTCGGCTGCTCGATGCAGGCAGGGCGCCGGTCGTGCTGTTCGTCGGCTATGCGATCGCGATGCTGCTCCTGGCCGTCAGTTCGCTGATCGACTTCCGCAACGCCCGCGATCTCGAGACGAGCGCCGGCGACGTGTCGCGGGCGCTCGAAGCAGTGGACAAGCTGCGCCAGATCGGCAATACCTTCCTCGCCGCCGAGACGTCCGAACGCGGTTATCTGCTGACCGGCAACGGCGCCTACCTGCAGCCTTACCAGAGGATGCGGGGACTGATGCCGGTGAGACTTTCCGAAATCGAACAGTTGATTTCCGATACGCCCGAGCAACGGGCGTGGGTCGCCCGGCTCCGGACGCTGGCGAAGACGAAGTTCGACGAGATGGACGGGACGCTCGATGCGTACCACCAGAGCGACCGACAGGGCGCGGTCGCATCCGTCGTCGCGGGCGACGCCGCCAACACGATGGAGGCGGTCCGCACGCACATCACCGACATGCTCGCCGAGCAGACCGGCATCCTTGCGGAGCGGCGGCGCGCAGCGGCGTCCGTGTATTCGGCCGGGCTCGTGCGGGCCCTCGTTTCGACCGGAATCGTCGCGCTCGCGCTGACGGTCCTCTTCCTGCTGATGCATCGCTTCCTGCGCCAGCGGGACGCTGCGCTGGCGGTGGTCGAGGCCAACAATGCGGATCTGGAGCAACGCGTCGCCGATCGGACGGCCGATCTGTCGCATCTGTCGCGGCACCTCCTGAACGTGCGCGAGCACGAGAAGAAGGTAATCGCCCGCGACCTGCACGACGACTTCGGCAGCTACCTGACGGCGATCAACATGGACGTGTCTCGCGCGCGCGACAAGATCGCCGTGAGCCACCCCGAGCAGGCCGCCAAGCTCGATCGGACCCTGGGTCTTCTCGGCAACGCGATCGAGTTGAAGCGGCAACTGATCACCAACCTGCGGCCGAGCATGCTCGACAATCTCGGCCTCGGCGCGGCGCTCGAGCAATACATTGACGAATGGGCGACCCGCAACGGCATCGCAGCGACGTTCGACCACGAAGGCGATCTGCAGAGCGACGACGAAGGGTGTCCGATCGCCGTGTTCCGCGTCTTCCAGGAAGCGCTGGCGAATATCGCGAAGCACTCGAAGGCCAATCGCGTCGCGGCGTCCGCCTACCGGGTCGGCGATGCGATCGAGTTCGAGATCGCCGACAACGGCATCGGCATGACCGAGGCCGATCGAGCGAAGCCCGGCGTGCACGGCCTCCTGGGTATCCGCGAGCGGGTGCTGGCCTACCACGGCCACGTCGAGTTCACGACCGGGACCGCCGGCGGGACGATCGTGCGGGCGATCATGCCGTGCAAGTTGCCCGCCGATGAAGCCGGCGCAGCGCGGTATCCGGTTCACTTCGCCTAGTTCACCGAGGCGGAGAAATTGGCGGTGAGGGCGTGGGACAGCACCGTCGTTTCCTCCGCTTCAGTGGACGAAGGTACGGCGCTTGCTGGCGAGTGACCCTGTGTAAGCTGACGGCTTGCGTCCGTTTGGAGGAAAACGCCGATTCCGTTGTGGGTGAAGGGCTCGGCGCATTGCCGGTCAAGACGCGCTGCCGCCGTACGGCGTCGTCTCGCATAGAGGCTACAATCGTCCGACCAATCGGCGAAAGGGAAATAACCGTTGATCAAGAAAATCATGCTGGTAGACGATCATCAGATCGTCCGCGCCGGTCTCAAACAGATTTTCGCCGAATGTACCGACATCGTCGTCGACGCCGAAGCGGCGAGCGGCACCGAGGCCCTCGAACTGCTGCGCGCCCGGCCGGTCGATGGGGTGCTGCTCGACCTGTCGATGCCCGACCGCAGTGGGATCGACGTGTTGAGGCGGATGCGCGGTGAGCGCGCGGACCTGCCGATCCTGATCCTGTCGATGCATGCCGAGGAGCAGTACGCGATGAACGTCCTGAAGGCCGGGGCGAACGGTTACATCGCGAAGAGCAGCCCGCCGTCCGAGATTCTGAAGGCGGTCCGCATGGTGCTGACCGGAAAGAAGTACGTCAGTCCCGCGCTGGCCCAGCAACTCGCCACCGCTTTCACCAGCGACGTTCACGGCGCGCCGCACGAGAAACTTTCGACCCGCGAGTTCGAAGTGTTCTGCAAGCTCGCGGCCGGGCACAGCGTTTCGGACATCGCCGACGAGTTGTTCCTGTCGGTCAAGACGGTCAGCACGCACCGCGCCCGCATCCTCGAGAAAATGAATCTGCGAACCAACGCCGATCTCACGTACTACGCAATCAAGAACGAGTTGATCCAGTAGTGAGGAGCGAGGTCTCCCACGCGACGAACCGGCCCCGCTCCCACCGGGCCGTTCTCATTGGAACCGCCGCCACGACGTAAGACAATGTCGTACACGGCAAGAGGGAGCGAACCGATAGGGGGGTCCTACCCCCGAATCTAGTCTCGCACTGGTCCATCCCTGCAGTATCCCGCAGCAGCCCCGGAAAGATCATGGTCGAGGGTGGGTCGCTCCGTTCCTCGTCCAACGCTCAATTCCCATGAACACGCCGCTGCGGGTATTTGTCATTGAAGACTCGCCCATCCTGCTCGAACGAATCGCCGAGGCAATTGCCGATCAGCCTGCCCTGCTGCTGGTCGGTACGGCCGACAGCGAACAGGATGCGTTGATGAAGATCCGTGCGCTCAAGCCGGAGGCGCTGGTGGTGGACATCAAGCTGCGCGAAGGGAACGGACTCAATGTACTCGCGCAGTTGAAGTGGGGTGAAGGGGAAGAAACGAAGCCGAAGATCGTCGTCTTCACGAACTACCCGCGGCAGGAGTACCTGCGCAATTCGAGGCAATTGGGAGCGGATTACTTCCTCGACAAATCGACCCAGTTCGCCGATCTCCCGAAAGTGTTGATCGGTCTCGGCGATGACGAGCAGTCCGGAGTGGCAGCCTGATCAAAAGGAGCAACGCATGCTGCATTACGCAATCGTTTTTTTCGTCATCGCGCTGATCGCGGCGATCTTCGGCTTCGGCGGAATCGCCGCGGGTGCCGTGGAAATCGCGAAGATTCTTTTCTTCATATTCCTGGTGTTGTTCGTGGTGTCGTTGATCGCCGGGTTGATGCGGCGATGACGCTCGACGCCTGCGACGTCGGCTGATCGACGCGTCATGTCAGCCGCACGACGTTCATGGATGTCGCGATGCGCCCTGGTCGTAGCGGTACTGGCGACGGGATTGCTCGGCAACTGGCGGGTCGCGGCGTCGGAACCGCGACCTTCGCCGGTCCGGACATCGCACTCGGCACCGGTGGATCATCCTGCAGCAGAGGTCACTGCACCGTCCGGAGATGTCGAGGGCGCCCGACTGGTCCCTGCGATCTATTCGAGGAATCGGCTCGTGCAGTTCGTCTATAGACGTCATGTCAGCAAGTGGATGTGATTCCCCTTGCGCAATCAACAGGGACTCGAATGAACTGGGATATCTCGATCGGCCACGGCAGACAAGTCTACGGGCGCATGCTGCAGAACGTGGGGCGGCGTTTCGACCGACGCTCGATGGTTCTCGAAGGCGAACGCATCGAATTCAGCGGACGCCTGCAGATGCGCTACGGCCTGCTGAAGAACGAGGTTCAATGGGGGCCCCGCCTCGCGCGCATCGCGCGCCCCGCCGAACGGCCCGACTGACCGGGCACCCTTCACGCCTCCGCGTGGAGCGCACGAGAAACACCCCGATGCGTCGGGGTTTTTTTTCGTGCGATCGGCGGCCCTTATAATCGGTTCCCCCCGCCGTACCTGGCGACGCACTCGCCTCGCCAAACCGATGCCCATCTATTCCTACCGCTGCGAGCACTGCGGACATCAGAAGGATGTCCTGCAGAAGATGTCCGATCCGTTGCTGGTCACGTGTCCGGCCTGCGGTGAACCGACGTTCCGCAAGCAGGTGACTGCCGCCGGTTTCCAGCTGAAGGGGTCGGGCTGGTACGTCACCGACTTCCGCAATCCCGCCTCGAAGGAGCCGGCGAAAGGCGTGCCGAAGGCGGAGTCGGAATCCGGGTCCGCGAAGGACAGCGCGACGTCCGGCGGCGCGTCCGGTACGGCCGAATCCCCGCCCGCTGCCAAGCCGGCGACGACCGACACCAAGAGCGAGTCGGCGCCATCGCCCCCGGCGCCGAAGCTGGCGTCGGGCGGCAACGGCGGCACGAGCTGATCCCCGCGATGCTGAAGAAGATCTTCTTCACGGGCCTGCTGATCCTCGTCCCGCTCGGCATCACGATCTGGGTCCTGAACCTGATCGTGACGACGCTGGACCAGACGCTGTTGCTCCTGCCCCCGTCGGTGCGAACGCAGCCGCCGTTCAACATTCCCGGCATGGGCGTCATCCTGACGCTCGCGATCATCTTCGCGGTCGGCATCGTCGGACGCAACTTCATCGGCAGACGCCTGTTCCTGTGGTGGGAGGCGGTGCTCCGCCGCATCCCGGTGGTGTCGGCCATCTATTCGAGCGTCAAGCAGGTCTCCGACACGCTGTTGTCGCCGTCGGGCCAGGCGTTCCGCAAGCCGGTGCTGGTCGAGTTTCCCCGGGTGGGGTCGTGGAGCATCGGGTTCGTCGTGGGTAGTCCTGGACCCGGCTTGCAGGGACCGCTGACCGGCGAGCATGCGAGCGTCTACGTCCCCACCGCGCCGAACCCCACGTCGGGTTACGTCTTGATCGTCCCGCTCGACCAGCTCGTCGATCTGGAGATCTCGGTCGACGAGGCGCTGAAGTTCGTCGTGTCGATGGGCGTCGTCGCGCCCGGTTCGCGCGGCGCCGCTGCCGACGTGACGCTTCCCAAGGGGCCCGCGACCGCGTTGCCGCCGGTGGTGCAGGTTTCCGGTTGAATGCGGCCGCCCTGCGGCGCGGTTGCCGCAGAGGAGGCCGCGTGATAGGTTCCGCCGATGCGAATTTCCACCGTCCCGCCAGGCGCGCCCCGCCCGGCCCCTGTCGCGATGCGCCCTCCGTCGGCGCTTCCATCGCTCGCACAGCGAAATCGCTAGGGTTGGCCCGGGCCGGCCAACCCGCTTCGTCCCGTTCGCGCCCTTCATCCTGAGTTGATCCTGTCGTCCGTCGCCCCTGCAGGCGGCGTGGACCGGTGGAACGCCCGACATCGCGGTGCTGCGCGTCGGCCCGGTCGCACTGTCATTTCTTTCGGAGTCGTTCATGCGTACCCACTACTGCGGTCTCGTCACCGCCGAACAGTTGTCCCAATCCGTCGTGCTCACCGGATGGGTCCACCGTCGCCGCGACCACGGCGGCGTCATCTTCATCGATTTGCGCGATCGCGAGGGGATGTCGCAGGTCGTCTGTGATCCCGATCGCGCCGAGACCTTCGCGACCGCCGAGTCGCTTCGCAACGAGTTCTGCGTGGAGATCACCGGCGTCGTGCGCATGCGGCCGGACGGCACCGTCAACGCGTCGATGAAGTCGGGCGAGATCGAGATCCTCGCGCACGCGATCACG
>CAXTPX010000124.1:0-7311 GCA_964246005.1 uncultured Burkholderiaceae bacterium
CGTGCCGGTCACGCTTGCTCCGCCGGCGCCGTCGAGCCCGGGCAAGTCGCCGAAGGACACCTGGTTGAACACGGCCGGGCCGGTCGCGTACGCCAAGGTCGTGATCGTCGCGAGCAGCAGTGACCCGGATCTGACCGACCTGCGACGGGCCGTGGTCGCGGCCGGTGGCTCGGTCTACTACCGCTACGTGTCGATCAGCGGACTGCTCGCGATCGTCCCCGTGACGCAGATCGATGCGCTGACCCAGCGCGACGACGTGGTGAGCATCTCGGCCGACCGGGTGACGACCAAGACGTTCGACCTGGCGTCGCTGTTGCCGGGCGCGCCGGCGCCGGCGCCGGCGCCGAACACCGGCGGCACCGTCAACGCGACCGCGTTCGACGGTACCGGCGTCGGCATCGCCTTCCTCGACTCGGGCGTGATGGACAAGCACGTCGCTTACCTGGATGCGAAGGGCAAGTCGCGTGTGACCGTCGGCGTCGACATGACGGCGCTCGGCACCAGTTCCAGCAACAGTAGCCCCGGCGCCGGCATCGGCGGACTGTGGGTCACCGGCGCGGACTATTCGCAATCGTTGTTGCCCGGCTCGCCGGCGCAGAAGGCGATCGACCAGCTGCTCGATTCGTCCGGCAGCAAGTTCCCCGACCCGTACGGTCACGGCACGCATGTCGCCGCGATCGCGGCCGGACGCACCAGCTCGCAGCTGCCGGGCGTGCCCGGCATCGCATCCAATGCGTCGGTCATCGACGTGCGGGTCCTCGATGCGTTCGGCCAGGGCCACATCAGCGATGCGCTCGCCGGCTTCGACTGGGTGATCCTCCATGCACGCGACTACAACATCAAGGTGCTCAACGTCAGCCTCGCTGCCGACTCGACCGAGTCGTTCACGACCGACCCGATGTGTCGTGCGGTGCGCAGCGCGGTCGCTGCCGGCATCACGGTCGTCGTGGCGGCCGGCAACTACGGCGTCGACGCGCAAGGCCGCGAGATGTACGGCACGATCGGCAGCCCCGGCAACGAGCCGGCCGCGATCACCGTCGGCTCGGCGAACATGCACGGCGGATTGTTCCGCAGCGCTGCGACCGTCAACCACTTCAGTTCGCGTGGTCCGACCATGGGCGGCGGCAACGACGCATCCGGCACGTACCAGCCCGACTTCGTGCTCAAGCCCGAGCTGGTCGCTCCTGGTAACCAAATCCTCGGTGCGTTGTCCACCGATGACTCGGGCAAGCTCTTCAGCACGATCGCGGCGCGCTATCCGCAACAGATTTTCTCGTCGACGAGCAACAAGACGGGAACGCGCCTCCTCTACCTGAGTGGCACGTCGATCGCGGCACCAGCCGTGTCAGGCACGGTCGCATTGATGCTGCAGGCCAACCCCGGCCTGACGCCGCCGCTGGTCAAGACCATCCTGCAATACAGCGCGCAATCGCTGCCGAACGCCAACCTGGTCGAGGAGGGTTCGGGCCTGCTCAATATCGACGGCGCCGTCGCCATCGCGTCGAGCCTGCGGACCGACATCGCATCGGCCATCGCCGCCGGCACGCTGTCGTCCGGTGACTCGCTGCTCGCTCCGGGCAAGACGCTGCCGTCGGGTACCGGCACGAGCGGCGGCAACACGATCAACTGGTCGCGCATCGTGTTCGCCGGCGGCAACCAGTTGCTGTCGGGCGATGCGCTCGTGACCCGCTATCAGCCGTACTTCGACCCGCAGGTGAGCTGGGTGCGTCAGCGTGTCCGTCGCCTCGCGCCGTACACCGCGTTGTCGTTGCTGTCCACGCCGTACGTGAAGGGCTTCATCGAGACCACGCCGACGACCCAGCCGCTGGTTTCGGCCGGCGTGCGGTCGCTTTCCGCGCTCGCCGGTTCGTCGAGCGTGCTCGGATCGACCGGCGTGTTCAGCCCGACCACCCTGCTCGCCGGCTATGGTCAGGTCGGCAGCGGCGTGCCGATGACGACCGGCATCGTGATGAGCACCGGCCTGATCATGAGCGAGGGGCTGATCATGAGCGAAGGCCTGATCATGAGCGAGGGGCTGATCATGAGCGAGGGCCTGATCATGAGCGAAGGATTGATCATGAGCGAGGGCCTCATCATGAGCGAGACCGGTTCCTCGACGACCGCTGCGGCGACGGCGGCGGCACCCGTCGCGACCGACGCGGCTGTCGTCGGCGAGCCCTGATCGAGCCATCGACCGGAGACCTTCGATGATCGACATGAGCGACTACAACCTGCGCTCGCGGGTCTATTGGCTGAGTGTGGTCTTCGCCGGCGTCATGGTGCTGGCGTATTCGGTCGGTTCGGTCGTCGACCAGGGCGGACTGTTCCTCGTCCAGGTGCTGGTCGGTACGTTGGTCGTCGGGTGTACCGCGCTGTTCACGGTCAAGATCCCGGGCGCGAAGACATCGATCGCCGCGGCCGAGATCTTCATCTTCCTGATGCTGCTGCTGTTCGGCCCGACCGCCGCCGCGATCGCAGCGGCGGTCGAGGGCCTGGTCGGTTCGTTGCGGACGTCGAAGCGCTGGACCAGTCGTCTCGGTACGCCGGCGATGGCGGCGATTTCCATGCTGTTCTGCGGCGAGCTGCTGATCCATGCGCTCAAGTTGCAGAACCAGGAGTCGCAGAGCCCTTTCCTGCTGATCGGCCTGCTGCTGTTCGCCGCGTTGTATGCGTTCGTCAACTCGCATCTCTTCAACACGCTGTTCGCGTTGAAGCGCAACGAGCGACTGCCGCTCGTCGCGTCGCTGCGCAACTCCGGCTGGCTGATGGCCGCGTACGTGTCGAGCGCGGCGTTGTCCGGCCTGATGTTCATGAGCTTCAAGACCTTCGGCTGGACCGTGATCGTGGTCGGCGTGCCGATCATCGGCATGTTCCTGTCGACGCTGCACTTCTACTTCCGCCAACGCTCGATCAAGCACGAGGCCGCGGCCGCCGCACAGCATCTCGAGGAGATGAAGGCGAGCGAGAGTCGCTTCCACAGCGCGTTCACGCACGCGGCCATCGGCATGGCGCTCGTGTCCACCGACGGCGCGCTGATGCAGGTCAACGATTCGCTGTGCGCGATGCTCGACATGACCCCCGAAGAACTGGCCGGACGCGACATCAAGGTCATCGCGCATCCGGACGACTTCGGCCGCCTTCTCGCCGAAGTGCACCACCTGGTCCACGACGCGGCTGCCCCGGTCCATCTCGAAGTGCGCCTGCGCCACAAGAACGGCGACGCCGTGTGGTGTGCATTGAACGTGTCGTTCTTCAGCGACTGGTCGTCGGGTTCGCGTTGCCTGATCTTCCAGATTCAGGACGTCACCGCCCGCCGCACCGCCGAGGCCCAACTGCATCACGTCGCGTATCACGACGACCTTACCGAGCTGCCGAACCGCACGCACTTCAACGTCCACCTGAGGCGCGCGATCGACGCGGCCAACGGACCGGACCAGCGCGCCTTCGCCGTCATGTACCTCGACTTCGACCGCTTCAAGGTGATCAACGACAGCCTCGGTCACAAGGCCGGCGACGTCTTCCTCACGATCGTCGCCGCGCGCCTCCAGTCGTGCCTGCGCGGAAAGGACGTGATCTCTCGACTGGGGGGCGACGAGTTCGCGATCCTGCTCGAAGGCATCGAGAGCGCGAATGTCGCGCTCGACCTGGCGACTCGCCTGCTTGCGGCCATCGCGATGCCGGTGCAGCTCGGCCAGACCGAGGTGTCGACCAGCGCGAGCATCGGCATCACGTTCAGCACGATGGGCTACGAGAACGTCGAGGACGTGCTCCGGGACGCCGACATCGCGATGTACAAGGCGAAGGGCAGCGGCAAGGCGCAGTACGCGGTGTTCGACACGACGCTGCACGAGCACGTCTCGGCGCAGCTGCAGCTCGAGAGCGAGCTGCGCCGCGCAATGATCCACGACCAGCTGGTGGTGCATTACCAGCCGCTGTTCAGCCTGCGCAACCTGCGCCTCCTCGGCTTCGAGGCGCTGGTGCGCTGGAACCATCCCGAGAAGGGCATGATCGATCCGGGTCGCTTCATTCCGATCGCCGAAGAGGCCGGCCTGATCGTCGCGTTGGGCGAGGTCGTGTTCGACAAGGCGTGCCAGCAGCTAGCCGAGTGGGAAGCGGCGGCCGACGGCACCTACAACAACGATGCGCCGCTCACGATGAACATCAACGTCAGCGGCGTGCAGCTCGCGCACGCCGGCTTCGTCGACTTCATCGCGGAAACCATGGAGCGGCGCGGCATCCGTCCCGAGCAGATCAACGTCGAAGTCACCGAGAGCGTGCTGATGGACGCGGCCGGCGTGGTGCCGGTCATGCAACGTCTCGCCGACATGGGCATCAAGCTGTCGATCGACGACTTCGGCACCGGCTACTCGTCGCTCAGCTACCTGCACAGCCTGCCGTTCGACACGCTGAAGATCGACCGCAGCTTCGTCGATCGCATGGGCGACGACGGCAAGGGACAGGAGATCGTCCGCTCGATCGTCGCGCTGGGTCGCGCGCTCGGCAAGTCGCTGGTGGCCGAAGGCATCGAGACCGAAGCGCAACTCATGATGCTGCGCGAGCTGCGTTGCGACGAGGGGCAGGGCTACTACTTCTCGAAGCCGCTACCGGCCGACAAGATCACGCCGATGCTCGCGGTGTGGAGCAACGCGGTCGTCGAACAGGCCCGCGCGACGTCGTGCAAGGCGCGTCCGCGAACGGCCGGTGCGCCGAACGATGCCGACGTTGCGACGACGCGTCGTGCGCTGCGCACGCGCTATCGACGGGCCACGAGTTCGATCGACGGTTGAGGGTGCATCCCGCCGTATCGCGAACGTCGCCCTTGTCACGCACGGTGACAAAGCGGCCGCAGGCCGTCGAACGCGCGGGCGTCGGCGTGTTTCAATTGCGCCTTTGGTCGCGGCGCGCAAGTTGCCCGCCGTTGCCGCTCGCCCCATGCGTCCTGTTTGCCTCATGCGTTCCCTCCTCGCGCCGCCCCTCGATCGATGACACCGAGCGAACCTCCCAGAGACCTGCCGCCGGAGCCGTCACGCCGCATCGACACCGCTGACCTCGCGCGACCGGAGCCGGCCCTGCTGCAGGCGCCGCGACGAGCCTGGTATACCCGCGTCTGGGTCTGGCTCCTGCTGATCGCGATCGTCGCCGGCGGCGTCTGGTACTGGCGTTCGCGGCAGGCCACCGACGGCGCGGCTGCCGGCGCGGACGGTGCAGCGCAGAAGGGCGGCTCCGGCAAGAGTGGTGGCGCCGGCCGTCGCGGCGCCGGTGGGCCGGGCGGACCCGGTGGTCCGAACCAGACGATGCCGGTCGGCACCGCCACCGCGAAACTCGCCGACGTCCCGGTCTATCTGAACGGCCTCGGCTCCGTGACGCCGGTCGCGACGGTCACGGTCAAGGCGCGCGTCGACGGCCTGCTGTCGAAGATCAACTTCCGCGAAGGGCAGATCGTCAGGGCGGGCGAAGTGCTGGCGGAGATCGATCCGGGGCCGTTCCAGGTCGTGGTGACGCAGGCGCAGGGCACGCTCGCGCGCGACCAGGCGCTGCTCGCGAACGCGAAGGTAGACCTCGATCGCTACAAGAAGCTGGTCGAGCAGGACTCGATCGCGACGCAGCAGCTCGACACGCAGAAGGCGCTGGTCGACCAGTACGTCGGTACGGTGCTCGGCGACCGCGGCAATCTGGACAGCGCGAAGCTGCAGCTGTCGTACACGAAGGTCACCGCGCCGGTCGGTGGTCGTATCGGCCTCCGGCAGGTCGACGTCGGCAACATGATCCATGCAGCCGACACGAACGGCATCGTCGTCATCACGCAGCTGCAGCCGATCGACGCCGTGTTCTCGGTGCCCGAAGCCAACGTGCAGCGCGTGATGAAGCGCGTGATCAGCGGCGAGCATCTGGCGGTCGATGCGTGGGACCGCGACAGCAAAGTGAAGCTCGCAGCGGGGACCTTGCTGACCGTCGACAACCAGATCGACGTCGCGACGGGCACCGTCAAGCTGAAGGCGCGCTTTCCGAACACCGGCTACGAGCTGTTCCCGAACCAGTTCGTCAACGCGCGGATGCTGCTCGACGTGCAGAAGGGCGCGACCGTGATCCCGCCCGGCGCGATGCAACGCGGGTCGCAAGGTTTCTACGTGTACGTCGTCAACGGCGACAACACGGTCAGCGCGCGCGTCATCAAGCCGGGCATCTCGCAGGGCGACATGCTCGCGGTCGAGGACGGCGTGAAGGTCGGCGAGGTCGTGGTCGTCGACGGCACCGACAAGCTGCGCGAGGGCGCGAAGGTGGAGCCGGTGGCACGCGACGGCGCGGTGGTTCCCGCGTCGGCGGGCGGCACACGTGCCGGTGGCGGTGGGGGCGGCACGCCCGAGGAACGCCAGAAGCGGTGGGAAGCGGTCAAGAAGCGCATCGACGCCGGCGAGTTCGGCGAAGAGATCAAGAAGCTGCCGGAAGAAGAGCAGAAGACGAAGATGCAGGAACTGCGCAGGCAGCGGATGCAGGGCGGGGGCGGGCCGCCGGGTGGTGGTCCGGGTGGGCCTCCGTGATGTCGGCTGAACTGCAACGACGCTGGGTTCCCGCCTGCGCGGGAACGACGGCACTCTCTCTCCGTCGTTCCATCGAAGGCGGGAATCCAGTGTCGTTGGGTGCCGATGTAAGCGTCGAGACGACGGCACCCTTTCTTCGTCGTTCCCGCGAAAGCGGGAATCCAGCGTCGTTGGGTGCAGAAGCAAGCGTTGGCTCGGCATGAACCCCTCCCGTCCCTTCATCCTCCGCCCCGTCGCGACATCGTTGCTGATGCTCGCGATCCTGCTCGTCGGCGCGGTCGCGTACCGGCAGCTCCCGCTGTCGGCGCTGCCCGAGGTCGACTACCCGACGATCCAGGTCGTCACGCTGTACCCGGGTGCGAGCCCGGAGGTGATGACGTCGTCGGTGACCGCACCGCTCGAACGGCAGTTCGGCCAGATGCCCGGCCTGAAGCAGATGTCGTCGACGAGTTCGGGCGGCGCGTCGGTCGTCACGCTGCAGTTCGACCTGTCGCTGTCGCTCGACATCGCCGAGCAGGAGGTGCAGGCGGCGATCAACGCGGGCGGCAATCTCTTGCCCGGCGACCTGCCGAACCCGCCGATCTACAGCAAGGTCAATCCCGCCGACACGCCGATCATCGCGCTCGCCGTCACGTCGAAGACGCTCGCGTTGCCGAAGGTCCAGGACCTGGTCGACACGCGCATCGCGCAGAAGATCTCGCAGCTCCCGGGCGTCGGCCTCGTCAGCCTGTCGGGCGGTCAGCGGCCGGCGGTACGCATCCAGGTCAATCCG
>CAXTPX010000125.1:0-7288 GCA_964246005.1 uncultured Burkholderiaceae bacterium
GCGGGCGATGCGATCGGCCGCAGCGACGGGCGCGACCTGCCGGGGACCGGCGGCACGACGTCGCAGCCGTCCGCGAGCGAAGCGCCGCCGGTCGTACCGGCAGAGCCGCCTCCCGCGGCGGCGAAGCCGCGATGACGCGCGTCTCGCGCTTCGCTGCGTGTTGCCGACTTCGATGCGCCCGCTGAGCGGCGTCGCGATCACGCGGCGCATCGTCGGCCAGGCGTGGCCGGTGCTGGTCGGCCAGTGGGCGTCGATCGGCTTCGGTGTGGCCGACACCGTGATGGTCGGTCACTCGTCGCCGCAGGACTTGGCGGCGATGGCGCTCGGCTCGAGCATCTACGCGAGCGTGTTCGTCGGCCTGATGGGCGTCGTCATCGCGCTCACGCCGATCATCGCGCAGCACTTCGGCGGCAAGCGCCTCGACGCGATCGGCACGACCTACATGCAGGGCCTGTGGCTCGCGTTGTGGCTGACGGTGATCGGCGACATCGCGATGGGCTTCCCCGATATCTGGCTGGTGATGAGCGCGGTCGATGCGAACGTCACGACGCGGGTCGCGGGTTACCTGCATGCGCTGATGTTCGCGCTGCCCGCAGCGCTGGTCTTCCGGTCCGTGTACGCGCTCAACGTCGCGGTGTCGCGGCCGAAGGTGACGATGGCGATCAACCTCGCCGGACTCGCGATGAAGGTCCCGCTGAACTACGTGCTCGTGTACGGGAAGCTCGGGCTGCCGGCGCTCGGCGCGGCCGGCTGCGGCTACGCGACCGCGCTCGTGATGTGGGTGTCGTGCGGCATCGCGCTGGTCGCCCTGTCGCGCGACCCGTTCTATCGCCAGTTCTCGATCCGCTTCGCATGGCCACGCTGGGCCGATCAGAAGGAACTGCTCCGGCTCGGCATTCCGACCGGCCTGTCGTACATCGTCGAGGTCACGTCGTTCACGTTCATGACGCTGCTCGTCGCGGGGCTCGGCACGACCGTGACCGGCGGGCACCAGATCGTCGCGAACCTCGCCGCGCTGTGCTTCATGCTGCCGCTGTCGCTGTCGGTGGCGACGTCGGCGATCGTCGGCCAGGCGATCGGCTCGAACGACGCGGTCGCCGCGCGTCGCACGACCCGGGCGGGCCTGCGCATCGCGGTCGGCGTCGCGATCGTCGTCTCGGGAACGCTGTGGCTCGCGCGCGCGACCGTCATCGGCCTGTACACGAACGACGTGGCGGTGCAGCGCGTCGCGCTGTCGCTGATCGGCTTCGTCGCGCTGTTCCACTGCTTCGACGCGATCCAGGGGATGTCGGGCTTCATCCTGCGTGCCTACAAACACGCAGTCGCGCCGATGCTGGTCTACACGGTCTCGTTGTGGGGCATCGGCCTCTGCGGCGGATGGTGGATCGCGTTCCATCCGGTGATCGGCGGCGCGCCGCTCGGTGCAGCGGGCTTGTGGTCATCGGCAACCTTGAGCCTGGGTCTCGCGGCGGCCGTCCTGTTGCTGTGGATGCTGCACGTCTCGCGACAACCGTTGCGCGGCAACACATGAGGTTCACACGTTCAGGAAGTGCTCGCGGTAGTGCTTCAGCTCGTCGATCGACTCGTGGATGTCCGCGAGCGCCTCGTGCTTCTGATGCTTCTTGAACGACGCCGCCACCTCGGGCTTCCAGCGCTTGCAAAGCTCCTTCAACGTGCTGACGTCGAGGTTGCGATAGTGGAAGAACGCTTCGAGCTGCGGCATCGCGCGCGCCATGAAACGGCGGTCCTGGCAGATCGAGTTGCCGCACATCGGCGACTTGCCGCGCTGCGCGTGCTGCTTCAGGAAGTCGATCAGCGACGCTTCGACGGCTGCCTCGGTCAGCGTCGACGCCCGCACCCGCTCGGTCAGGCCCGAGCGACCGTGCGTGCCGGTGTTCCAGCTGTCCATGCCGGCGAGCGTCGCGTCGCTCTGATGGATCGCGTACACCGGCGCCTCGGCGATCACCTCGAGATTCGCATCGGTGACGACCACCGCGATCTCGATGACGCGGTCGTTGTCCGGATCGAGCCCCGTCATCTCCATGTCGAGCCAGATCAACGGCGTGACATCGCCCTTGCTCGCGGGGACGGTCGTAGGGTTCGCTTGTGACATAATTTTTGGCTTTGGAACGGGTGGCTTCGACAGGCGGCTCGTGCCAAAGAATTCGACGATTCGCTCGACGGGTCGACCTGATGCGCCCGAGTGCAAAACCGGACCGGATGTTCTCATATGTTCACCAGCCTCTTCATCCTCGCGCTCGTCGTCACCACGACGGGAAAGCTGTGGCTCTCGTCGCGTCAGATCGCCCACGTCGCGCGACATCGCGACGCGGTTCCGCCGCGCTTCGTCGGTCACGTGCCGCTGCCGGCCCACCACAAGGCCGCCGACTACACGATCGCGCGCTCGCGCCTCGGCATGATCGAGACCGTCGTGGCCGCCGCGCTGCTGGTGGTGCTGACGCTGATGGGCGGACTGCAGGCGATCGACGACCGGCTCGCGACGATGCTCGGCTCGGTCGGCATCCTGTGGCGCGAACTCGCGCTGGTCGGCGTCGTATCCGTGCTGTTCTCGATCGTCGACCTGCCGTTCGCGCTGTATCGGCAGTTCCGGCTCGAAGCGCGCTTCGGCTTCAACCGCATGACGGTCAGGCTGTTCTTTATCGACATGCTGAAGACCACCGCGCTCGGCATCGTGCTCGGCGTGCCGCTGCTGGCCGCGATGCTGTGGCTGATGACGGCGGCCGGTGACCTGTGGTGGATCGACGCGTGGTTCGTGTGGATCGGCTTCAACCTGCTGTTGCTGTGGTTGTTCCCGACTGTGATCGCGCCGCTCTTCAACAAGTTCGAGCCGTTGGCGGACGCGCCGTTGAAGGCGCGCATCGAGGGCCTGCTCGCTCGCTGCGGCTTCGCATCGAAGGGCGTCTACGTGATGGACGGCAGCAAGCGCTCGGCCCACGGCAACGCGTACTTCACCGGCTTCGGTGCGGCCAAGCGCATCGTGTTCTTCGATACGCTGATCGCCCGGCTGTCCGCCGACGAGATCGAGGCGGTGCTCGCGCACGAGCTCGGCCACTTCGCGAAGAAGCACGTCGTCAAGCGGATCGCGTGGTCGTTCGTGATGAGCCTCGCCGCGCTCGCGCTGCTCGGCTGGCTCGCGCAGCAAGCGTGGTTCTATCTGGGGCTCGGCACCGATCCGACGATCGGCATGCGCAACGTGACGGCGCTGCTGCTGTTCTTCCTCGTGATGCCGGTCTTCACGTTCCCGCTGTCACCGCTGTCGAGCCTGTCGTCGCGCCGTCACGAGTTCGAAGCCGATGCGTACGCCGCCACGCATGCCGATGCCCACGACCTGATCCGCGCGCTCGTCAAGCTGTACGAAGACAACGCGTCGACGCTGACGCCCGATCCGTTGCACTCGACCTTCTACGATTCCCACCCGCCGGCGGCGCTGCGCATCGCACGCCTGGAATCGCTGCCCGCACGTCGACGTGGTCCGGCGCTGCACCCTCAACCGGCAACCTGACCCCACTCTCGAGCCGACCATGACGAAGACCGCTGACGAACTGATCACGCTGCATTGCCGTGCGCTCGAAGGCGGCAACGCGATGAGCGCCGACGACGTGAAGGCGCAGCTCGACGCGCTGCCCGCTTGGTCCACGGACGGCAAGCGCATCGAGCGTCGCTACAAGTTCGCGAACTACTGGGAGACGATCGCGTTCGTCAACGCGCTGGCTTACGTGATCCATCGCGAGGACCACCACCCCGAGCTCACGATCGGCTACGACCGCATCGACGTCGGCTTCGACACCCACTCGGTCGGTGGCATCTCCGAAAACGACTTCATCTGCGCCGCGAAGTGCGACGCCGTGTACGCGGAGCGACCGAAGGCGCCGTCCGCTTGAAGCAGCACGGGCGCATCGTCGCCGCGCACGGCCGACACTACGTCGTCGTCACGGACGCGAAGGAACGACTGGTCTGCTTCACCCGCGGCAAGAAGAGCGAGGCCGCATGCGGCGACCTCGTCGAGGTCGAAGGCACCGGAGCCGGTCAGGGCGTGTTGAACCGGATCGAGCCGCGCCGCAATCTGCTGTCGCGCTCCAACGGCTTCCGCACGAAGCTGCTCGCGGCGAACCTCGACCAGATCGCGATCGTCGTAGCGACGTCGCCACCGTTCTCGGAAGAACTGCTCGGACGAACGTTGCTCGCCGCCGAAAGCATCGAGGTGCCGGCGCGCATCCTGCTCAACAAGATGGACCTGGTCGACAAGGTCGAGGCGGCTCGGCGCACGCTGAAGCTCTACACGACGCTCGGCTATGCGGTCGACGAGATCTCGATCAAGCAGAACGCGGCCGACGTGACCGAGCACGTCGCGGCCCATTTCGAAGCGCGCACGACGTTGCTCGTCGGCCAGTCCGGCATGGGCAAGTCGTCGCTCCTGAACCTGCTCGTGCCCGATGCACAGGCGGCGACCCGCGAAATCTCCGAGGCACTGCAGACCGGCAAGCACACGACCACCGATGCGCGGCTCTACCAGCTCGCTTCGGCGGACGTGACGCGCGGGGCGCTGATCGATACGCCGGGTTTCCAGGAATTCGGCCTCGCGCACCTGACCCCCGGCGAGGTCGAGCGCGGCTTTCCCGAGTTGCGCCCGCTCCTCGGCCGGTGTCGCTTCGCGAACTGCGCGCACCTGCAGGAGCCGGGCTGCGCCGTGCTGGCAGCGCGCGACAGCGGCGTCATCGAACCCCGTCGCTACGAGCTCTTCGCCAAGTTGACGCGCGAGAGCAGCACCTTCCGCGATCGTTGAGGGCGTTGTCCGCGTGAAGCTCCTCACCCGCGCCGACAACCTGCTGATCGCGACGCTCTGGCAACGGATGCTCGAAGCGGCGGGCGTGCATTGCGAGCTTCGCAACCGCTACATCGGCGCCGCGGTCGGCGAGCTGCCGGCCGATCAGGTCGCGCCACAGATCTGGATCCGCGACGACGCCGACTTCGCACGTGCGACCGCCCTCCTCGACGAGATTCGATCGCCGCCCACGTCGGCTTCCTGGTGCTGCTTCGCCTGCGGCGAACGGGTCGAAGGGCAGTTCTTCCAGTGCTGGAACTGCGGGACGACGCGACCCGACGCGTGAGCGGCCTTACTTCCTGGCGGCCGCACCCTTCTGTCCCTTCAGCACGCTCGCGACCGACATGCCCGGCGGGAAGATGGCCCATTGCGGATCGAACATGGGCGCGAGCTTCCTGAACGATTCGGTCGACGTCACCGCATCGAAGGCGCCGTCGTCGTCGTCGTACATCCTCGCGAACGCGAGGGCGGGCCATTCGTCGGCCTCGAAGCCACCGAAGCCTTCGATCGGCACGTTGGAGTCGTGCGAGACCATCAACCGGCTCTCGGGCGGCAGCGGCGGCAGGTGGGCGACCTGTTGCTGATACGTCTCCTTGTGGTTCGCATACCAGCGGATGCGGCCGTCGACCATCTTCCCGGCAGGAAAGCCGTAGACCCCCATGCGGCGTGCGTCCCAGCCGCCGTTCCTGCCCAAGCGCTTCTCGAACTTGAATCCGAACCGCATGACCGCCTCGAGGTCGGCCTTCCCCTGCGGACTCAGCGGCAGGTCGAGCGTGACGAGATAGGCCCACATCTGCACCATGAACGCGTTCATCCACCCGGCGGTGTAGACGACCCCTTCCGGCGAGACGCCGTAGGTCGGGTCCGAACAGAACAGACCGAGCGCGTTCTTGCCGCCGCCGGTCGCGTACGGCGAGTACTGCAGCGTCGATTCGTCGAACGTGCCCTCGATGAAACGCTGGCGATAGATGCGCGCGTTGGCTTCGAGCGAGCCCGCGATCGTCCTGAAGTTCGGATGGTCCGTCGGCAGCACCGCCAGCAGCTGGCCGCGCGCGACCAGCGCCCAGGCGGCCCCGCGCGTCTGATAGGCCCCCGCGTCGGTGCGGATCAAGGACGTCGCTTCGAGCCGCACGCGGTCCGGCCCGCGGAGGAAGTTCCACGCGTCCCACAGCAGCATCTCGTCGAGGTAGTAAGGCTCGCCCGTCAGGAGATACGCGAGGAAGAGCGGGTGGGGCTGATGCGCGGCATCGGGCTGGAAGGTGCCCTTGTCGGTCCGCAGCAGCAGGTCACCGCGATCCGACGACATCACCGACGCATAGGGATGGTCGGTGTACAGCGGCGCCCGACCGGTCTTCTCGTCGCGATAGTGGACGGGCCACGTGAAGAACGCGTCGGCCTCGGCCAGCGTGTTCATCACCGCACGCCGATCGCCGGAGGCGAGCGCGCGCGCCGCATGGGCGGGCACGATGCCGATGTTGGGATTGGCGCCCGTGGTCGCCATGTAGGCCGGTACCGTGCCGACCGATGCGTCCCTTCCCGGGACGACGTCGATCTTCTTCGGGAAGCTGGTCGGCAGGCTAGCCAGCACGCTCTCGGGAATGTCGACGCCGATGTTCAGATGCGCGCGCCGGCGCACGTCGTCGGTCATCTTCGGCACCGGCGGCGCGCTGCCGTCGCTGCGGAACGGCCCGTGCTTCGACCGTCCGTACGCGAGCAGCGTCATCGGTCCGTCGAAGACCGTCCTGCCATCGACCACCAATTTGTAGTGCCCGCTCCGCTCGTAAGCTTGTGGACCGTGCATCGAGCCGTTCTCGAAGACGACGGTCGTGCCGAAGCTCGTGCGATAGACGCGCGCCGTGAGATTGGGTTGCTCGATGACGAGCACGTCGCCGCCGCCGGACGCCTGGCCGAAGTCGCTGGTGATCGAGACCCCCGACGATGCAGGACGGCCTTGCGCCAGGGCATCGATCGTCGAGGAAGCGAGAAGGGACGATGCGAGCAGCGACGATGCGAGCACGACGCTTCGCGCGAGGCGGCATGGACGAAGGACGATGAGGTTCGGCATCGCCGGATTCTGCCCGATCGTCACGCGTTGATAGACTTCACGCGATCCGTTCGCAACGAGGCCCGAGCATGCGCAACACCGATCGACCCTGTCCTGCCGTCGCGCACGTCGACCTCTCCCTCCAACGCTGATGTGCGGCCGCTACAAGATCGAGGAGCACTGGCAGGAGTATTGCCGGAACCCGTTCTTCGACTGGAGCGATCCGCCGTATCCGTTCGACAACCCGCTGAAGGCGAGCGACGAGATCGCGCCGCGCGACCGCATGCCGATCGTGCGACGCGATGCGTCGGGCCGGATGATTCCCGAGTTGCGGCAGTGGGGCTACATCCTGATGGTCGACGGGAAGACGATCGACAAGACCACCGAGGTGCCGAAGAAGG
>CAXTPX010000126.1:0-7280 GCA_964246005.1 uncultured Burkholderiaceae bacterium
GCGGCTCGGCTATCAGAATCTCGTCGTCGAGCATGTCAACGCGGGCGTCCGCGTGCAGCAGATCGCGATCGTGCATCGGGCCGCGAACATGCTGATCTTCGGCCTCGAGAACGTGACCGTGATCTGGCTCGGCGCGCGCGCCGCGATGGCCGGTGAGCTGACGGTCGGCATGCTGTTCGCGTTCCTCACGTTCAAGCTGCTGTTCCTCGGGCGCATCAACACGCTGATCGACAAGGTCATCGAGTTCCGCATGCTCGACCTGCACGCCGAGCGCATCGCGGACATCGCGCTGACCGAGCCCGAAGCCGTCGGCACGCAGCGTATCGCGAGCCCGGACGTGCCGCTGGTCGTGAAGGCCGATCGCATCGGCTTCTCGTACGGCGCCGAAGGCTTCGTGTTCCGCGACGTGTCGCTCGAGGTCGGCGTCGGCGAGACGATCGCGCTGGTCGGTCCGTCGGGCTGCGGCAAGACCACGCTGATCAAGGTGTTGACCGGCCTGTTGCCCGCGACCGAAGGCACGCTCTACGTCGGCGGTCACGACCTGAAGGAGCTCGACCTCGGCAGCTATCGCAGCCGGATCGGGGTCGTGATGCAGGACGATCAGCTCTTCATCGGGACGATCGAGGACAACATCAGCTTCTTCGATCCGACCCACGATGCCGCGCGGGCGCGCGAGTGCGCGCGGGTCGCGGGCCTCGACGTCGACATCATGGCGATGCCGATGCAGTTCAACACGATCGTCGGCAGCCTCGGCGTCGCGTTGTCGGGCGGCCAGAAGCAGCGGCTGTTGCTGGCGCGCGCGCTCTATCGGCAGCCCGAGATCCTGTTCCTCGACGAGGCGTTCGACCAGCTCGACCTCGATCGCGAGTACGAGATCACCGACCGGCTCGTGCAACTCGGGCTCGGCGTCGTGATCGTGAGCCATCGGCCGGACACGGTACGACGGGTCGACCGGGTGATCGACATCGGCGCCGGGACGAGATCGGTGCTCAGTAGCGCGGGTTGAAGCTCAGGTCGTGCCGCGGGTCGAGATCGTCGAGGACGGTCGTGAACTGCAGCGTGTCGACGTCCGCGACCTTCAATGTGACGAGCTGCTTCGGGCCGATCAGCGGACTGTTGTGGCCGGTGAAACCGGGCAGCGCGCCGGTCGTCGGCACCGCGCGATACAGGACCCGGCGCGGCCCGACGAAGCGGACCCACGGATAGCGACCGACGTATCCGGGCAGATATAGCGGTCGGCTCACGCCGGTCGCCAGCTCGCGCAGTTCGAGATGGTCGATCGACGACGCGAACAACAGCGTGCCCTGGTCCGGCGACCAGACCGCATTCATGCCGAGCGCGATCGTCTCGGTCGCGCCCGAGACGACGTCGACCGTCTCGACCAGCGGCAGTCCGGTGCCCGGCGGTCGTTCGTTGCCGCGGAGCTCGGCTGCGAGCCGCGAAGGGAGGGCGTCGGCGGTCTCGAGACGGATGAAGAGCAGGCGCCGACCATCGGCCGACCAGGACACCGGTTCGCCGTCGAGGACGCGCGTCTGCACCACGCGATCCACGCCGGTCCCGAGGTCGACGACATGGAGGTCGCCGACCATGCGATCGGTCGGGAAGCGCAGGCCGGCCTGCAGCCGCGGCGAGTAGCCATCGGTCTGGAAGACTTCGGAGCTCGGCAGCACGGCGACGCGGCGACCGTCGGGCGACACGGCCAGCGTCTTGCCGTACACGTCGTTGAGTGAGGCACTGGGCCATGCGGCGATGCGTTCACGCGCCGTGTCACACGCATCGGTCGAACAGCGGACGCGCTCGAGCGCGATGGTGCCCGGCGGATGCCGGTTCGCACCACGCTCGCGCTCGTTCGTGAGCGTCGAGCGGCGGTACTCCAGCAAGAGCATCGAGCCGGCACTTTCCGGCAGGACAGCCGCGATCATCGCTTTGGACAGATCGGGGGGCGCCGGACCGGTGTCCGGGGCCATCGACACGCACGCAGGCGAGGAGCCGCCGCCGATGCCGGTCGTTCGCCCGCATCGCGATCGGGTGACCGGGGTGGCGACGTGACCGACGAGGCCGGTGCGAAGTTCGGGTGTCTCCGGTCCGTCGATGGTCAAAAAGGGCGGATCGGCGATGACACATCCGCCGAGCATCGAGGCGACGATCGCTGCCACCAGCCACCGTCGCGACGTGAAGGACTGCATGTTCATCTCGACCTCCGGGGGTTGCAGGAGGTGGCAGGCTGGAGACGACGCCGAAGTCGGTCAATTCACGCGAAGCAGGGATCGTCCCACGTCTCTGCGGGTAGCGCC
This sequence comes from uncultured Burkholderiaceae bacterium, assembly GCA_964246005.1. GTDB lineage: Bacteria > Pseudomonadota > Gammaproteobacteria > Burkholderiales > Burkholderiaceae_D > CAHJXF01. The sequence continues at coordinate 2,295 of CAXTPX010000126.1, forward strand.
GAGCGATACCGCCGTCCCTCCCAGCGTCGCGTCCGGGAGGTCAATCGCTCACGCGTCCGCGGTGTCGTCGGTCACGCTCGCGGACCCGCGCCGCCTCTTCGCCAGTCGAAAGGCAAACGCGCAGCGCACGAGGCATCCCCCTGCTCGCCTGAGCGACTACCGCCCCATCCCGCGGCTGAGATCGCGCTTCAGGTCGGCGACGTTCTCGAGTCCCACCGCGACCCGCAACATCCCGTCGCCGATGCCTGCCGCCCGGCGCGCCTCGGGCGTGACCCGGCCGTGCGTGGTCGTCGCCGGATGCGTGATGGTGCTGCGCGTGTCGCCGAGATTGGCGGTGATCGAGATCAGCTTGCAGTCGTCGACGATGCGCCACGCGGTCGCGCGGTCGGCCACCTCGAAGCTCACCACGGCGCCACCGGCGCTCTGCTGACGACGGACCAGCGCGGCCTGCGGATGACTCTCGAGACCCGGATAGAGGACGCGCGACACGGCGGGATGCGTCTCGAGCCAGCGCGCGAGCTCGAGCGCGTTCGACGATTGCCGCTCCATCCGCAACGACAGCGTCTCGAGCCCCTTCAGCAGCACCCACGCGTTGAACGGCGACAGTGAAGGACCGGCCGTGCGCAGCACCGGCGCGAGCCGATCGCGGATCAGCTCGGTGCTCCCCAGCACGGCACCGCCGATCACCCTGCCCTGGCCGTCGAGGAACTTGGTCGCCGAGTGGATCACCACGTCGGCCCCCAGCTTGAACGGCTGTTGCAGCGCCGGCGTGCAGAAGCAGTTGTCGACGACCAGCAGCGCCCCGCGGGCAGAGGCGACCTGCTTCAACGCCGCGATGTCGGCGATCTCCGCGGTCGGGTTCGACGGCGTCTCGACGTACAGCAGCTTCGTGTTGTCGCGCATCGCCGCGGCCCACGCGGCCGGATCGGTGGGGTCGACGTAGGTCGTCTCGATGCCGAAGCGCGCAAGGATCGTGTTGAACAGCTGCACCGTCGCGCCGAAGATGCTGCGCGACGCGAGGATGTGGTCGCCCGCGTTCAAGAGACCGATGCAGCACGTGAAGATCGCGCTCATCCCCGACGACGTCGCGATGCAGGCTTCGGCGTCCTCGAGCGCGGCGAGCCGATCCTGGAACATCGACACCGTGGGGTTCGAGAAGCGCGAATAGACGAAGTGGTCGCCGCTGTTCGCGAAGCGGTCGGCTGCCTGGGCCGCGCTCTCGAACACGAAGCTCGACGTGAGGAAGAGCGCTTCGGCGTGCTCGCCGAATTCGCTGCGGCGCGTGCCGGCCCGGACTGCCCGTGTGTCGAAATCCCAATCGTCGTCCATCGTCGATGCCTTCAGTCAAAAGAGGGATCCGCCTGGAACGCTGAAGCGGATCGCGTCGACTGCATCGGACGGACTGCGGGACTGACGGGACTCACTTTAGCGGCATTTGTTTCGAGGACGCTGAACCCCGCATCGCTCGTGCGCCCGCAAGCGGATCAACTCGGCGCGACGCGGATTGTCCTCGTCGCGAGCGCGTCGCGTCAAGCTGATGTGTTTGGTCGCCTCGTGCTCACGGCAGTGCGGCATCGTCTGATAGGCCTTGCCCTCGCTGGTGTCCTATAAAAGACCGATGACCTTCAAACCTAGAGTTGTTCTCACGGACATCTGGCCGCTCGTCAAGAAGTCCGTCATCTCGTGGTCCGATGACTACGCGCCGAGCATGGGTGCGGCGCTCGCCTACTACACGGTCTTCTCGATCGCACCGCTGCTGCTGATCGTGATCTCGATCGCCGGGCTGATCTATGGCGAGGACGCGGCGCGCGGTGCGATCTTCAACCAGATCAGCGGGCTCGTCGGCAACGACGGCGCGGCCGCGGTCCAGGGATTGCTGAAGAGCGTCAACAAGCCGAGCGAGAGCATCGTCGCGACGATCGTCGGGCTCGCGACGCTGCTGCTCGGCGCGACGACGGTGTTCGGCGAACTGCAGGACGCGCTCAACCGCATCTGGCGTGCGCCGGCACTGACCGACTCGGGCGGCTTGTGGAGCCTGCTGCGCCGCCGCCTGCTCGCCTTCGGCATGATCCTGACGATCGGCTTCCTGTTGATCGTGTCGTTGCTGCTCAGCGCCGCGACCGCCGCTGTCGGCAACTGGATGGGCGCGGGCTTCGTCGGCTGGGAGGTGCTGCTGCACATCATCAACTTCTCGATCGGCTTCGGCGTGACGACGGTGCTGTTCGCGGCGATCTACAAGATCATGCCGCGCGTGAACATCGCGTGGCGCGACGTGTGGCTGGGCGCTGCCGTCACGTCGCTGCTGTTCTCGATCGGCAAGTTCCTGATCGGCCTGTACATCGGCAAGACGAGCGTCGCGTCGGGCTTCGGTGCCGCGGGATCGCTCGCGGTATTGCTGGTGTGGATCTACTACTCGACGCAGGTGTTCCTGATGGGCGCGGAGTTCACGTGGGTCTACGCGAACATGCATGGATCGCGGAGGGGCAAGGACCCCCTCGCCACCGTCACCGCACCCGCGGTGCCGGCGCGCAGTGCGCCCGATGGCGACCATGGCGCGATCGACCCGAGCGCCGCCCGCTGACCTCGTCAGTTCTCGGGCGCCAGGTTGAGGTTGAGTTGCGATCGCGACACGGCCTCGTCGCCGCTCGGATACAGCCGTGAATGTTCCAGGCGATCGAGATAGGCGGGCGTGACGTCGCCGGTGATGTAGTCACCGTCGAAGCACGATGCCTCGAAGCGCCCGATGCCGGACCCCGGCTCGTTGATCGCCCGCTTCATGTCGTCGATGTCCTGGTAGACCAGCACATCGGCGCCGATCGCCGCGCGGATCTGCTCGTCGTCCCGGCCGCTCGCGATCAGTTCGTCCCGGGTCGGCATGTCGATGCCATACACGTTCGGAAAGCGCACCGGCGGCGCGGCCGACGCGAAGATCACCTTGTTCGCGCCCGACTCGCGCGCCATCTCGACGATCTGGTTGCTGGTCGTGCCGCGCACGATCGAATCGTCGACGATCAGCACGTTCTTGCCCTTGAACTCGACGCCGATCGGATTGAGCTTCTGACGCACCGACTTCTTCCGCACGCCCTGCCCCGGCATGATGAACGTCCGCCCGACATACCGGTTCTTGATGAAGCCTTCGCGATACTCGAGCCCGAGGCGCAGCGCCATCTGCATCGCGGCCGGCCGGCTCGAATCGGGGATCGGCATCACGACGTCGATGTCGCCGAGCGGCAGTTCGTTGCGGACCTTCTCGGCCAGCGTCTCGCCCATCCGTAGGCGCGCCGCATACACCGAGATGCCGTCCATCACGGAGTCGGGACGCGCGAGGTAGACGTATTCGAAGATGCAGGGGTTGAGCTGCGGGTTCTCCGCGCACTGCTGCGTGTGCAGGCCGCCGTCGAGGTCGATGAAGATCGCCTCGCCGGGCGCGACGTCGCGCACCAGCCGGTAGCCGAGGCCCTGCAACGCGACCGACTCCGATGCGACGAGATACTCGGGCCCGTGGTCGGTGTCGGCCTGCCCGAGCACCAGCGGGCGGATGCCGAACGGATCGCGAAAGGCCAGCACGCCGTAGCCCGCGATCTGCGAGACCACCGCATACGAACCACGCACGCGCCGGTGCAGCCCGGCCACGGCCTTGAACACGGCAGACGGGTCGAGCGAATAGCCCGCCGTCGCCATCTGCAGCTCGTGCGCGAGGACGTTCAGCAGCACCTCCGAGTCCGACTCGGTATTGATGTGCCGCCGATCGATGCGGAACATCTCGTCCTTCAGTTGCGTCCAGTTCGTCAGGTTGCCGTTGTGCGCGAGCGTGATGCCGAACGGCGCGTTGACGTAGAACGGCTGCGCCTCCTGCGCGCTGACGGCCGACCCCGCCGTCGGATAGCGCACCTGCGCGATGCCCGAATTGCCCGCGAGGTCGCGCATGTTGCGCGTCCGGAAGACGTCGCGCACGAGGCCCGAGCCCTTGTGCATCGAGAAATTCTTGCCGAGCTCCGTCGCGATGCCCGCCGCGTCCTGGCCACGATGCTGCAGCAGCAGGAGCGAGTCGTAGAGCAACTGGTTGACCGGCCCGTTCGAGACGACGCCGACGATTCCGCACATGTTCCGTCCCTGGTGTCGACGGTGCGCACGTTTCCGCGACCGACGATGAAACCCTGCTTCAATAGTTCACGTGCCGCGCCCAGTCGTCGGGCAGCCACGGCTTGACGAGGCGGACGGCGTTCTCGGTCGCGTCCGACAGCAACGCATCGCGCCAGACCGCCTGTCGCGGCAGGTCCGTCATCCCCGCGAGGATGACGGCGGTGAGCACGATCAACAGGCCGCGCGCCAGACCGAACAGGCTGCCCAGGCCGCGGTCGACCGGCTTCAATCCCGCCGCAGCGATGATATGGGCGATCGCCCGGTTCACCAGGGACGCGAGCAGCAACGTGCCGATGAACAGCACCACGAAGCCGACCACGAGTCGCACGACGACACCGACGAGCGCAGCCGGCAGCAGCTCCGCCATGTCGGGTCCGTAGCGGTTCGCGACGACGAACGCGACGATCCACGCGGCGAGCGACAGCACCTCCTTGACGAGGCCACGCACGAGGCCGAGCGCGATCGATGCCACGAGGACCGTCAGCACGACATAGTCGAACGCGGTCATCGACCGTGATCATCGCGCGGCATGCGCAGTCGATGTCATGGACGCCACACCCTCGTCCCGCCAGCCGCGCGACCGGTCACAGCGGCACGACGGAACCGTCGAGCTTCATCGTCTTCAACTTCTGCCTCGCGCGGTCGGCGGCCTCGCGCGACGCATAGGGCCCGAGGCGGACTCGCGTGCGCAGTCCCTGCGCCGTCGACACCGACTCGACATACGACCGCAGCCCGTTGCCGACCAGTTGATCGCGCAGGCCCTTGGCCTTGTCGGCCGCGGAGAACGCGGCGACCTGCACGGCGTAGCTGCGGTCGCCGGCGGGCTCGGCCGGCGGGCTCCTG
>CAXTPX010000127.1:0-7268 GCA_964246005.1 uncultured Burkholderiaceae bacterium
AACGACCAGGTGGACGCCGCGGTGATCGCCACCTTCGAGCGGTTGGGCGTGTGCCTCGTCGCGCTGCGTGCATCGCGCTACAACAACGTGGACCTGGCGGCGGCCGAGCGCGCCGGGATCGCCATCGCCCGCGTTCCGGCCTACTCGCCCGAAGCCGTCGCCGAGCACACCGTGGCGCTGATGCTCTCGCTCGATCGCGACATCCATCGCGCCGCTGCACGCTTGCGGGAAGGCGACGTCGCGCTCGAAGGGCCGCCCGGCTTCCACCTGCACGGCAAGACCGTCGGCATCGTCGGCACGGGACGCATCGGCGCCGGCGTGGCCAGGATCCTGCAGGGCTTCGGATGCAAGGTCGTCGCCCACGACGTGGTGCCGCTGTCGTGTCAGGGCACGGGCGTCGACTACGTCTCGTTGGACGAGCTCTTCGCCCGCTCCGACATCGTCACCCTGCATTGTCCATCGACCGCCGAAACCCGACACCTCGTCGATGCGGTCGCGATCGCGCGCATGAAGCGCGGCGTCATGCTGATCAACACCAGTCGCGGCGGCCTGATCGACACGCAGGCGCTGATCGACGGGATCAGGAGCGGTGCGATCGGCCGTCTCGGTCTCGACGTCTACGAGGAAGAGGCGCCCCTGTTCTTCGACGGCTTGTCGGACCACGTGATCCGGGACGACGTCTTCGAGCGCCTGCTGACGTTTCCGAACGTCCTCGCCACGGGACCCCAGGCGTTCGCCAAACGCGAAGCGCTGACCGCGATCGCCGAGACGACGGTGGCGAACGTCGATGCCTGCGAAAGACTGGGGCGGCCGCTGCACGCGGTGGTCGCCCGGCCCGACCGGGCACCGCCGCGCGCGACGCTGGGCCTGCGTTCACTCGTGCGCGAGACGGTCGACCATGTTTGACGGGGCCAACGTCGGGAAACCGGTCGCACCGGGCGCCCGGAAGGCATGGCTGGTCGGCGGCGGCATTGGAAGCCTGGCCGCAGCCGCCTTCATGATTCGCGATGGGCACATGAGCGGCGCGAACATCACGATCTTCGAGGCCGACGAAGTCCTCGGTGGCAGTCTCGATGGCGGCGGCAACGCGTCGGACGGTTACTCGTTGCGCGGCGGTCGCATGCTGACCTTCGACAACTACGAGTGCACCTGGGCCCTCTTCAAGTCGATCCCTTCGCTCACGCGACCCGGCGAGTCGGTGTTCGACGAGACCGTCGCGTTCAACGCATTGCATCCGTCGCATGCGCAGGCTCGCCTCGTCGATCGCCGCCGCGCGATCGTGCCGGTGGAATCGATGGGCTTCGACATGAAGGATCGCATCGAGCTGCTGAAGCTCGCCGAAGCCGACGAGGACGTGCTCGGCGCGAGCGTCATCACCGACTGGCTCTCGCCGTCGTTCTTCGAGACGTCGTTCTGGTTCATGTGGGCCACGACGTTCGCGTTCCAGCCGTGGCACAGCGCGCTGGAGTTCAAGCGCTACCTGCATCGCTTCATGCTCGAGTTCTCGCGCATCGAGACGCTCGGCGGGGTTCGTCGGACGATCTACAACCAGTACGACTCGATGGTATTGCCGCTGCAGCGCTGGCTGGTCGATCGCGGCGTCCGCCTGATGACCGGCTGTCACGTCGACCGCCTCGACCAGGCGCCGCTCGAGTCCCCGTTCCGGGTGACCGGCATCGGCTATCGCCAGGGCGATCGATACGAGATCGTCGACGTCGGCGACGACGACCTGGTGTTGCTGCAGAACGGTTCGATGACGGACGCCTCGAGCCTGGGCTCGATGACCGCGGCGCCGCCACGGCACACCCGTCTCGACAGTCGCGGCTGGGACCTGTGGGAGATGCTCGCCGCGGGACGTCCCGCGTTCGGCCGGCCCGAGGTGTTCAATCGATCGATCGCGCAGTCGTGCTGGGAGTCGTTCACGGTCACGCTGACCGATCCCGCGTTCTTCGATGCCATGCAGCGCTTCGGCGGCAACGAGGCGGGGACCGGCGGCCTCGTCACGTTCAAGGATTCGGCGTGGCTGATGTCGATCGTGCTGGCACACCAGCCGCACTTCGCTGCCCAGCCCGACGGCGTTCAGGTGTTCTGGGGCTATGCGCTCCTGCCCGACCGCGTCGGCGACTTCGTCGCGAAGCCGATGGCCGACTGCAACGGGGCGGAGATCCTCGAGGAACTTCGAGGGCATCTCCGCTTCGACGAGCACCTCACGCGATCGGCCAACTGCATTCCGTGCCGGATGCCGTACATCACCAGCATGTTCATGCCGCGCGCGAAGTCGGATCGGCCGGCACCCGTCCCGCAAGGGACGAAGAACTTCGCGTTCGTCAGCCAGTTCGTCGAGCTCGAGACCGATGTCGTCTTCACGGTCGAATACTCGGTGCGCGCCGCGCAGGTCGCGGTGTACGCACTCCTCGGGATCGACAAGGCGATCCCCGCGATCACGCCGCACGACCGGTCGCGCCGGACGCAGTTCGATGCCGTCGTCAAGGCGTTCGCCTGAGCTCGGAAACGGTGACGCGTTCGAGCGCACGCCGCTCCGCATTTCTCGCGAGCTATGCGCGTTACTGCACAGACCGCGAGGCTTTCCGGTTCCATCGTGCGAATCCTCTTACAAGAACCGGAGTTACCCTCATGAAGACCGATACCGCATTGCAACTGGACGTCATCGCCGAACTCAAGTGGGAACCGTCGGTGAACGCCGCGAACGTCGGCGTCGAAGTGAAGGACGGCATCGTGACGCTGGCCGGCCACGTGGATACCTACGCCGAGAAGTGGGATGCGGAGCGCGCCGCGCAACGCGTCTCCGGCGTCAAGGCGATCGCCGTCGAGATGGATGTCAAGCTCGCCGGGTCCAGCAGGCGCACCGATTCGGACATCGCCCGGTCCGCGACCAACGTGCTCGAGTGGACCACGTCCGTCCCGAAGAACAGCGTCTCGGTCAAGGTCGAGAACGGCTGGCTGACGCTCTCGGGCGAAGTGCAGTGGGAATACCAGCGCCAGTCGGCCGCCGACAGCGTCCGGTACCTGATGGGCGTCACCGGCATCAGCGACCAGATCCTCATCAAGCCGAAGGTCTCGTCGGATGCCGTGCGGACGGACATCGAAGCGGCGCTGAAGCGGCGTGCGCAGAAGGACTCGGCCCGGATCTCGGTTTCGGTCGACGGCCACGAAGTGACGCTCGGCGGCTCGGTCCACAGCTGGTCCGAGAAGGATCTGGCCAACCATTCGGCGTGGGGGACCCCCGGTGTTCGGAACGTCATCGACAACATGACCGTGACCTACTGAGCTTCATCCCGCGAGTCGTCCGGGGCGTGGCGCGACGGGCCCCGGGCGACCTCTCTGCACCGACTCGACGAGGTTCACCATGAACGAAAACGATGCACCGGTCTTCATCTACAAGACGCACAAGGAAGCGGAGGATGCGATCCGGCTTCTGATGTCGTCGGGCTTCGACGCGAAGCAGCTGTCGCTGATCGGCAAGGGATATCACAGCGAACAGCATCCGGTCGGCTTCTACACCGCGGGCGACCGCATCAAGGCGTGGGGCGGCGCGGGCGCGCTGTGGGGCGGCTTCTGGGGCCTGCTGTTCGCCCCGGCCGTCTTCTTCCTGCCGGGCCTCGGGCTGGTCGCGATGGCGGGGCCGTTCGTCTCGCTGCTCGTCGGCGTGCTCGAAGGAGCGGTCCTCGTGGGCGGCGTGTCGGCGCTCGGCGCGGCGCTGATCCAGCTCGGCGTTCCGAAGGAACAGGTCGTGCGCTACGAGAACGCGCTGACGGTCGACAGCTACGTGCTGATGGTCCACGGCACCCCGACCGAAGCGCAGCACGCCCGCGTCTTGCTCCTCGAGACACGCGCGCTGGAACCGGCCTGATCGAAGCGCATTCCGTTGGCACCCGCGGCCCGTGGACCTCACCCGTTCGAGGGCCGACCTTCCATCTGGTTGTAGTGCGCGAAGAACTTGCGTGCCAGCGCGACGAGCTGGTTCTGCGTCGGATGGTCCACGACTTCGTAGCCGACGACGTGTCGGGCGACCTGGGGCCGATGCTTGTCGACGTAGTGCCTGAAGTCCTCGATCGCGGTGTGGGTTCCGGTCACCAGCACCTCGGCGATGCCGTCCAGCGCATCGCAGACGCTGCCGAAGAATTCGTGCTCGGTCCGCACACCGCTGTGGTGTTGCGGCGTGTCGTGCACATGCGCCTCGAGCTTCTTCTGAATCACCTGATCGGTATCGAATTGAACGACCTCGGCCGATCGGTGGTCGGTGCGAACGACGGCGTGAAAGAGTGTCATCGGTAGTGCCCTCCTGCAGGAATGTGGATGGATGGATTCAACGTGCGACCGACGACGAGACGCCGATCATCGCGTCGGCCGACGTCGCGCCATCACGACGACGTCGTCGATGGCGGGCGCGATCGACACCGCGATGAGGGCCAGCGCGAGAGGAACCGTCGCGACGTAGCCGGCATAGCGGAAGCCCAGGGCGCCGACGATACCCCCGACGAAGAAGCTGCTGGCGAGCATCGAGAGGATCGCGAGGTGGTTCCGGTTCGACACCACGCGGCCCTGGACCGACGTGCGTCGGGAGTTCCAGTAGCAGAGCTTCCCCAGCTCGATCCCGATGTCGGTGACGATGCCGGTCAGGTGCGTGGTCCGGATCTCGGCTCGCGACAGCTTCGTGATCAGGGCGTTCTGCAGGCCCATGATGAAGCACAGCAGGAGTACGGTCACCGGCATGAACAGGCCCTCGATGTCCGACAGGCGCGCGCCGAGCGTCCCGAAGCACAGAAGCAGCCCCGCTTCGAGGATCAACGGCAGCGCGTATTCGCTTCGAAGTCCACGATGTCGCGCGTAGTTGACCAGCACGGCCGTGACGCCGGCCCCGAGCATGAACGCGATCAGCGCACCGCACCCGCTGACGACGAGGTCGAAGGTGCCGAGCGCGATGTCGTCGGCCATCGCGGACACGATGCCGGTCATGTGCGACGTGTATTGATGGACGGCGAGGAAGCCGCCGGCATTCGTCGCTCCGGCCACGAACGCGAGCAGACAACCGAGTTGCCGGTCCGAGCGCGGTGTCCGCTCGCGACCGGCGAGGCGCCGGGACAGGTCGAGCGGCATGCGCTTCTACCCACGCCACCGCGGTCGCGATCGAAGCGTCCGCCGGTGCAGCGTGGGCGCGTGACCGTCGTCGACGACGACCTTCATGTCGACAGCTTCGCGTAGGCAGCGCGGTCCGAGGCGTAGCAGCTGCAGGCCGCGGCTTCGAGGCCTTTCCGATCGATCACCTTCACGTCACCGCGGCGATACTCGATCAGCCCTTCGTGCTGCAGGGCCATCGCCGCTGCCGTGACGCCCACGCGCCGCACGCCGAGCATGTACGAGAGGAACTCCTGCGTCACATGGAAGTCGCTTTCGCGCGCCCGGTCCTGGCTCATCAGCAACCATCGCGCGAGCCTCGGCCGGATGAGGTGATAGCGCGCACAGGCCGCGGAAGAAGCGAGCTGCTCCATGAGAACGGCGACGTATCGGGAGATGCCGCGCTGAAGCGATGCGTTGCCCGAGATCTCCGAACGAAACCGGATAGCCGACATGCGCCAGGCGACGCCCGGTCCCTGCACGATCGAGCGGAGCGGCGACGTGTTGACGCCGAGCGCGAGGTGCACGCCGAGCATTCCCTCGGGACCGACCATCCCGACCTCGAGGGCCGAAACCTCGTCGACGAGCGCGACCAGGGAGATGAAGCCGCGGGTCGGGAAGTAGACGTCCTTGGTGACCGTGCCCGCCTCGCACAGCCGGTCGGACAGCGTCAGCTCCACCCGCTCGCAGAGCGAAAGCACGTGTGCACGCGAAGGGGCGGAGAGCGATTCGATCAAACGGTTCTTGTCGGGCAAGCGGATGCTCCTATCGAGGAGCTTCGGGCGGACGACGCCATCGATCGAACGCGCCCTGCGGTCTGCGACCTCATCGGCAGAGCCTGACCGACTTGCGGGCCGTCGTCCGTCTCCCACCGCACGGACTTCCTCGATCGTCGGGGACTGGTGTCCTGTCCCGCATGCATTAGCGGGACAGGACGCTAAACGGCCTGGATGTCCGGCAGCAGCCGGTCGTATTCCTTCTTCACGACGCCGTAGCATTCGCACGTGCGCTTCTCGATACCGGCCCGGTCGACGACCGTGATGCGACCCCTGGAGTAGCGGATGAGCCCGGCCTTCTGCAGCTTCAGCGCGCTCTCCGTCACGCCCTCGCGTCGCACGCCGAGCATGTTCGAGATGAGTTCCTGCGTCATCACCAGCTCTTCGCCCTTCAGTCGATCGAGGCTGAGCAACAGCCAGCGGCACAGTTGCTGGTCGAGCGAGTGATGGCGATTGCAGACAGCCGTCTGCGACATCTGCGTGATCAACGCCTGCGTGTAGCGAAGGAGCAGGTGAAGGACCGGCGGGCGCAGGAACTCGTCCTTGAGGATGCTCGCCTTCAGGCGGAATCCTGCGCCGGCACTCTGGACCACGGCGCGGCTCGGTGTCGAGCCGCCGCCCATGAAGAGCGCGACCCCGACCAGACCCTCGTTGCCGACGACCGCGATCTCGGCGGACGAACCGTTCTCGAGCACGTACAACAGCGACACGATCGCGGTCGTCGGAAAGTAGACGTGGGTGAGCGTCGCACCCGACTCGTACAGCACCTCTCCGAGCGGCATCTCGATGGCCTCCAGATGCGTGCTCCAGCGGGCCCACTCCGCCGGCGGAAGCGCGGCGAGGAGGTGGTTGGTCTTGGGGTCGAGGCGGATCACGATGGGCATCTTTCATGTGACGACGAGGTCGGGGCAGTGGTCCCGCACGACGGGTGCGCCGCAGAAGATCGAGTGTGCGCTATCGAACCTATCACGCAGGTCGGCCGCTTGCCGTGAATTGCATCGGATTCGGAACACGCCATCCGACGAAGCGCGTGCGGTGCCGAACAGACAGAGCGACCCCTTCCGGGGACGTTCGGTGCCATCACTGCCATCCGAAGCGCACGATGTAGACGCGCTTCATCAGCGTGACCGCGACGCTGTACGCGACGAGGATGCCGGCCAGCCATGGAAAGTACGCGACCGGCAATGCCTGCAAGCCGAAGTATTCCGCGAGCGGGCTCATCGGCAGGCCGAGGCCGATGACGATGATGGCGATGGTGGTCAGGATCAGTGGCGTGGCGGCGCGGCTCTCGACGAACGGCAACTTCGGCGTGCGGATCAGGTGCACGACGAACGTCTGGGTCAGGAGACCGATTAC
>CAXTPX010000128.1:0-7257 GCA_964246005.1 uncultured Burkholderiaceae bacterium
GCGACAGCATCGTCGAGCTGTCGGACGCGATCCGCGACGCGTCCACCGGCCGCAGTGCACGTCTGCTCGTCCGGCATGGTCGGGCGATCGAACTCGTGCCGCTCGTCGCCGATGCGTTGAAGGTCGATGCGGTGTTCGTCAATCACGACTACGAGCCGTCGGCGGTCGAGCGCGACTGGCAGGTGGCCGATGCACTCGAACGCGACGGCCGGCGCCTCCACGACTCGAAGGACCAGACGATCTTCGAGAAGGACGAGGTCCTCACGCAGGGCGGCACGCCGTTCACGGTCTTCACGCCGTACAAGCGCGCGTGGCAGAAGACCTTGACGCCGTTCCACGTGTCGGCCTATCCGGTCGAGCGTTATGTCGAACGGCTCGCCGCGGTGCCGGCGGCGCTCGACGAGGCGGTGCCGACGCTCGAAGCGATGGGCTTCGAGAAGACCAACCTGCCCGACATCGGCATACCGCCGGGCGCTTCGGGCGCGCATCGATTGTTCGAGCAGTTCACCGGGCACATCGGCGAATACGCCGAGGGGCGCGACTATCCCGCGCGACGCGGGACGTCGTACCTGTCGGTGCACCTGCGCTTCGGCACGATCTCGATCCGCGCGCTCGCGCGAAGCGCGATCGATCGGGCGCGCGCGGCCGATGGCAAGGGGTCGGAGACGTGGCTGTCGGAACTGATCTGGCGCGACTTCTATTTCCAGATCCTCCACCACCGTCCCGACATCGCGGCCGGCGCCGCGTTCAAGCCGCAATACGATCGCATCGCGTGGCTGCGCGGTGAGCCGGCCGACGCGCGCTTCGCCGCGTGGTGCAACGGGACGACCGGATACCCGCTGGTCGATGCCGCGATGAAGCAGATCAACACGACCGGCTTCATGCACAACCGGCTGCGGATGGTGACCGCGAGCTTCCTGTCCAAGGACCTCGGCCTCGACTGGCGCCTCGGCGAGCGCTACTTCGCCGAGCGCCTCAACGACTACGACCTGTCGGCCAACAACGGCGGGTGGCAATGGGCTTCGTCGAGCGGTTGCGACGCGCAGCCGTACTTCCGCATCTTCAACCCGGTGACGCAGTCCGAACGCTTCGACCCCGACGGCGCGTTCATCCGGCGTTATCTGCCGCAGCTGGCGCAGTTGTCGAACCGGTCGATCCACGCGCCGTGGGTCGCGAGTTCGGCCGAGCTGGAGCGGGCGGGCGTGATGCTCGGCCGCGACTATCCGCGACCGATCGTGGACCATGAAGAGGCGCGACGGGAGACCCTCGAGCGGTACGCGGTGGTGAAGGCGGCGGGGTGAGCCCCGCTCTCCGCTTCGTCGTCCCCCGCATGCGGGGAGCCAGCGTCGTCGAGGCGGTCCTCTCGACTGCCTCACGACATCGCGTGGACGACACCGGGTTCCCGCGTGCGCGGGAACGACAGGGCTGGGGCCCGAAGTTCGTTCCGCAAACGCACCACGAAGTCAGGCCGGCTGCCCCCGCTTCGAACGCACCAGCGTCGTCAGCAGCTCCAGCAACTCGTCTTCCTGGTACGGCTTGCCGAGGTAGGCGTCGACGCCGAGATCGGCCGCGTGACGCCGATGCTTCTCGGCGGTGCGCGACGTGATCATGATGATCGGGATGTGACGGTAGCGGTCGTCGTTGCGAACGTTGCGGGTCAGGTCGAAGCCATCCATCCGCGGCATCTCGATGTCGACCAGCATCACGTCGGGCGGATAGTCCTGCAGCTGTTCGAGCGCGTCGACGCCGTCCTTCGCGAGCACCACCTGATACCCCTCGCGCGACAACAGCCGCTGCGTCACCCGCCGGACCGTCAGCGAATCGTCGACCACCATCACGGTCGGCAAGGTCTGCAGGTCGGCGCCCGGCGCGGTGGGCGTTCCGGCGGACGGGGGCTGCGCTGCCTCCGCAACGACTCGACGGGTCGCTTCCGCGACCTCCGCGACCGGCTCCACCGGCGCGGCCGGCCGCGACTGCGCGAGCGCGAGCTGGACCGGGTTCAGGATCAGCACGATCTCGCCCGAGCCCAGCACCGTCGCACCGGCGATGCCGGTCATCCGCGACAGTTGCGGTCCGAGGTTCTTGACCACGACCTCCTGGTTGCCGACCACCTCGTCGACATGGATCGCGATGCGCTCGCCCGCCGAGCGCAGGATCAGCACCGGCGACGATCGCTGCGCGACCGGCACGCTGTCGTCGATGCCGAGCAGCGAACCGAGGAACGCGAGACGCACCGGCGCGCCGGCCCACGACAGGCTGCCGGCCCGGTAGGCATCGGCCAACGGTTGCGGACGCAACTGTTGCACCTGCTCGACCAGCACCGAGGGCAGTGCGTAAACGCGACTCGCCACCGACACCAGCACGACCTGCGTGACGGCCAGCGTCAGCGGCAGGTTGATCGTGAAGCGCGTGCCACGGCCGGTCTCGCTGTCCACCGTCACGCGTCCGGCGAGCACCATCGCCTCGGCCCGCACGACGTCCATGCCGACGCCGCGGCCCGCGAGCTCGGTCACTTCGGCAGCCGTCGAGAAGCCGGGATGGAAGATCAACTCGGCTGCCTGGGCATCGGTCAACTCACGCACGAGATCGCCCTCTTCGATCAGCCCGAGTTCGCGTCCCTTGCTGCGGATGCGATCGTAGTTCAGCCCCGCGCCGTCGTCGGAGAAGGTCAGCACGATCTCGTTGCCTTCCTGCCGGACTTCCACGAGCAGTTCGCCGGTCTCGTCCTTGCCGACCGAGCGCCGCGCCGAGCGAGTCTCGATGCCGTGCACGATGTGGTTGCGCAGCAGATGTTCGAACGGACCGGCCATGCGGTCGAGGACGCCGCGGTCGATCTCGACCGATCCGCCTCGGATGTCGAGGTTGACGCGCTTGTCGAGCTCCTTCGCGGTCCGGCGTGCGACGCGATACAGCCGTTCGGCAATGCTCGAGAACGGCACCATCCGCACGCGCATCAGGTCCTGTTGCAGGTCGCGCGTCATGCGCCGCTGCGAGGCGAGATCGGTCTCCGCCGTGTCGAGGCTCTTCTGCAGATGCTGCTGAAGCGTCTTCACGTCGTTGACCGACTCGGCCATCATCCGCGTCAGTTCCTGGAACCGGGTGAAGCGGTCGAACTCGAGCGGATCGAACTTCTCTCGCTCCTGACCGGAGGCGTGCTGCGACTGCATCTGCGACTGCATCTGGAACTCGGCCTGGAGTTCGATCTCGCGCAACTGCGACCGCAGCCGCTCGACGTTCTCGCTCAGGTCGGCCATCGAGCCCTTGATCTGCTGCACCTCGTTCTCGATGCGGGCGCGCGAGATGCTCACCTCGCCGGCCAGGTTGACCATGCGATCCAGCGTCTCCGAATTGACGCGCACCGCCTGCTGCGAGGCCTGCCTGACGTCTCGCGTCCGCGCCGCCTGCGGAGCAGCAGGCGCGGCGACCTGCGCTGCGACCGCGGCGATCGATTCGTCGGACGCTCGCTCGAACCCGGACTGCTCGTCGAGCGCCGGACCGGCGGCTCCGAGCACCGCGCCCTGCGAGGACGCAGCGACTTCGGCGACCGGATTCTGCAACCGATCGAACAGCTCGAGGCTGCGGTCGTGCGCGGCCAGCAGCTCGTCGAACAAGGCCGCCGGGATCTCGTGCAGGCGGGCGGCCGACTCGACGCGGGCTTCGATGTCGTGCACCACCTCGCCGAGCCGCATCGCACCCGCCATGCGGGCACTGCCCTTCAACGTGTGCAGGTGACGCAGCAGCGTTCGCGCGGGCGCGGCTTCGGACGGGTACTGCTGCCAGGTCCGCAGCAGCTGGCCGATCTGCGGCAGGATCTCGCCGCCCTCCTCGACGAACACGTCGAGCAGCTCCGGATCGATGTCGTCGTTGATCGCGACTGCCGGCTCGCCGACGACCATCCGCGGGGGCGCGACGAAGGTCGCATCGCCGAACGGCATGTCGTCCGCCGATGCGATGGGCGTGGCGTGTTCCGCGCCGGACGGCGCCGGGCTACTCGCGGGATCGGCGGGCGCCGAAGCCGGCTCGTCCGGGTAGAACGACGCTTCACTGCCATAGAAAGACGCGGCGGTCGCCGGCACGGCAGCGTCGGCTTCCGGCGCGTCGGCGGTGTCGATCGCGCGCTCGCCCGGGATCCCGAACGCCGGCGCGTCGACATGCGCGTCGTCGCCGATGTCGTCCCGGTCCTCGTCGGCCTCGACCGGCGTCTCGCTGACGTCGAACGCGCTGCTCGGGTCCAGGTCGTCGGACGGCGCGAGCGTCAGCGCGTCGACTTCCTGCACACGCCCGTCGTCCGGGACCTCGACGGACTGGATGGCATCGAACGGCGACCCCTCGCCGACAGGCGCGACCGTCGCATCGTCGAAATCGGCGGCGTCGATCGCTTCGACCGCGACCGGCGTGTCGTCGATCGGCTCGAACGGGGCGACGGATATGTCCTCGGGTGCGAAGTGCGCTGGCGCTTCGGTCGGGACCGCGGACGCGGCGTCGCGGACGTCGGGCGCGTCGAACGGCAGGGCGGCGCCGCCTTCGACCGAAGCCGCAAGCTCGTCCGACGCGGTCGCCGGGGCATCGATCGCCGCGTCCCGGTCCGCTCGACCCGGCTCTTCGCCGGCGATCTCGCGCCGCAACGCGAGCAGCCCCGCGATGCGGACCGGATCGGGTTCGGGCGAGCGCTCGGCCGCGAACCGATGCAGCATCCGGGTCAGCGACTCGACCGCGTCCTCGAGGCGTTCGACCTGATCGATGCGCAGCACGACCGGCTCGCGCCACAGCGCGTGCAGCACGTCCTCGATTCCCGCAGCGAGATCGTGCGCCGGCACCAGCCCGACCGTCGACGACGAACCGGCGAGCGAATGTGCCGCGCGCATCGCGCCTTCGGACACGTATCGGTCGAGCTCGTGGCGCCATTCGGCGAAGTCCTGGGTGAGGACGCGCAGCAACTCGTCTGCTTCGTTCAGGTAGATGTTGAAGAGCGCCACCGACAACGTCAGCGAACCGATGCGGCGCACGTCGTCGCTGCGCGACGGCGGCTGCGGCCTGAACGGAAGCACCACCCCGCTCGACGCGTCGACCGGCAACGGCTCTTCGTCGAAGAGGCCGATGCCGCTCTTCGCGAGCGCATCGACTTCCTCGTCCGTGAGCGGCAGCGACTCGCGGTGAACCGCCCCGTCGGCGGCCGACGTCGCCGGGGTCGCCTCCGTCGGGTCGTCAGCCTCGAGCAGGAAGTCGGTCGACAACGGCGGGGCCTCGTCGTCGGGCGCCTCGGTCGCGAACGTCCGTTCGTCGAACGGCACGATGGACGTCGCTTCGAACGCGGCGTCCACGGCCTCGTCGAGGTTCAACGGCGGCAGGTCGGCGCTCGTCGTGCCCTGGTCGGCCGCCGTGGCCGGCTCGGGCTCGAGCGGACCGATCGCGAAGAGGGCATTGAAGTCGGTCGCCTCGTGCGATCGCTCTCCGGCGTCGGTGGCGGCGTCGGCTGTCGGCGGGGCTTCGTGGGTCGGCATCGCCGGCTGGATCCCGAAGAACTCGAGGTCCGGCATGTCGACCGTCTCGTCGAGGACCTGGGTCGCCGCGAAGTCATCGTCGTCGCCCGCTTCCGGCGCGAGGATCTCGGTCTTGAGGAAATCGTCTTCGGCGGCGGCCGTCGGCTGCGCGGCCACGATCTCCTGGCGCGGGCTCGACGGCGCCTCGAAGTGCAAGCCGAGGTCCGCGCCGATACCGTACCGGCGGACGGCGCGCGCCGCCTCGATCAAGGCGTCGGGGATACGCATCGAGTTGCCGGTGTCGCGCAGCTCGTCGACCCAGTCTCCGAGATAGCGGACCGCATAGGCCAGCAGTGCGCGCAGGTCGGACGTGGCCGGCTTCTGGTCGGCGATGTGGTCGTTGAGGGTTTCTTCGATGCTCCAGGCGGCGTCGCCGAACGCGGTCAGGCCGACCATGCGGCCACTGCCCTTGAGCGTATGGAAACCGCGCCGCAGGTTGACGGTGGCCGTCGCGTTGGCGGGATCCGCTTCGAGAACGCGCATCGACGCGTCGGCATTGGCCAGCACGCCGCCGGCTTCCTCGAGAAAGATCTCGAGCAGCTCCGCGTCGAGCGCTTCGACATTCCCTTCGGACGGCACCGCCACCGGGGGATCGAGCGGCAGCGTGGCCGCCGAGGACACGCCCGCTGCGCGGTCGACCCGGGCCGCCAGCGCGTCGACGCGGTCGGCGATCTCCGCCGCCCGGCCGGACGTCGGCTGCCCGCCGTCGTCGGCGCGCACGGTCTTCGACAAGGCCGCGGCGTCGTCCTGCAATCCGCGATCGTCGAGCAGCATCGCATTGCGTCGAACATCGTCGATCGCCGCGATCAGCTGCTCGCGCGCGTCGCCGTCGTCCGGCTGCACGCGCAGCCGCAGCGCGTGCTCGCGCGCATCGGAGGCGCGACGGGCGATCTCGTCTTCGAAGGTCGCTTCGGGATCGAGGATTTCCGTCGTCGCGAACGCGATGTCGGTCGTCGCGAACCCGATGTCGGTCGCGGCGAACGCGCGCTCGACCGGCTCGCTCGACCGACTCGTCGCCGCGCTGTGCGGCTCGCTGTGCGGCTCGCTTTGCGGATCCTTCGGCAGCCCGCTCTCCGCCTCGACCGGCGCTGCCGTCGCGGCGACGGCAGCGCTTCCCGACGCGACGACCGCATCCTTCTCCGCGAGGCCGGGAACCCTCGCCATGTCGGCATCGAAACGACCCGAGTCGGCGTCGAAGCGGAAAGCGTCGGTGTCGATCCGATCGCGCTTGATCTGCTCGACGTAGAAACCGACCGCGCCGAGGCTCTGCGCGAGCCGGTCGAATGCCGCGGGATCGACCAGCTGGTCGTCTTCCCGGAACCGGTCGATCGACGCGCAAGCATGGTCGATCGCCTGATGCACGTCCTCGTGGCCGAGCAACGCGAGCGCGCCGCTGACCTGCCCGAGCGCCTTCTGCGCGTCCTTCAGGCCGGCCCGCTCGCCCGCCGGGTCGCGGAAGAACGCGTCGAGCGACTTCTCCGCGCTCCGCAGGTTGGCCTGCAGCTCGGCGACGAAGACGCTCATCGTCAGGCGCTCCTCGGCCTCGCGCGACATGCGATCGAGCCAGTCCACGGCGACCGGGTGTTCCTGGCCCAGCGCCGAGGCCTCGACCCGTGCGACCACCAGCGCCGCACGCGTGTCGAACGCGTCGTCGAGCGAGCGAGCGCGCTCGAGCGCCCCTTCGAGGAACAGCAGTGCCGTCGCGACGTCGAGACCG
>CAXTPX010000129.1:0-7251 GCA_964246005.1 uncultured Burkholderiaceae bacterium
CTTCAACCGCTTCCTGCCTTCCGCGTTGGTTTCGCGCCAGGCCTTCAGCGCCGCCGTCAGGAACTGCTGTTCGCCCGCGGTCAGCCCGGCGCTCGGTCGCTCCTCGTCGAGCCATCCGCTTTCCTCCCCGCACGCCGCCTCGACCTGACGGGCGAGCTTGTCGCCGATCGGCCGGCTGCTCTTGATCTGGCTCCACATGCTCGGACTGACCTGCAACTTCAGCGCGAACGCCTGTTCGAGTCCCTTCGGCGCGATGCCGGCTCGCATCTGCTCTTCCGCATATCGTTGAAACAGGGTGAGGGCGTTGTGGCGGCGGGTGATCGTGAGATTCGACATGAAGCGTTGCGAGGAGCGCGTTGGAGTGCCGGTCGCGGCCGGCGTTGCACGTTCGACACGGTCGCATCGAAAAGATTGTCGCACTGTCTTGACGAGAAAGTGAAGAGTCTTTACTCTCGGGTCTCTGGGCGCAATCCCGTTTCGCGTTGCGCAAACCCCCGCTCACTTTTGGGCCGACCTGCATTCCATCATTCAACGCACCGATCATCCTTCATCGTGAATCACCTCTCCCCCCTCAGCCATCGCTCGCCGCCCGTCCAGGGCTGGTCTGCGTCGACGCGCGTCGCGGGGGCAGGGGCTCCCGGTTCGTTCGTGCAGTCGCGATCGATCGAGCTGAACACCACGATGAAGACGTTCGTTCCGGGAGAAGGTAGCGCGTAGACGCACCTTCGCACTCGAGTTTTTCGAGCCCGGATCCCTGCAAAGGAATCCGGGCTTTTTGTTTTTGGCGCCGCGCACGTGCGGGCGCCCTGCAGGACCCCGTCTCATCACGGGTGTGTTCGGACACCACGGTCGGACAGGCCCATCAGCGAGGGCCGACCGGGAATGTGCGCCGCAGAGCCATGCGTCGTGCAGCGAGGGCGCTGGGCAATGCGTTGCACTCGCGTTCGAACACAACCGCGATGGGATGGCCTCGCGAAAGGAGCGTGACATGAAACACGAACTGAACAAGACGCCACGTGCCGACGCGCTCGACCGCAGTTCGCTTCCGTTGCGGCCACCGCAGGGACGCCACGCGAAGCTCGCCCTCGTGCGGCCGATCGTCGCGCCGGTCGAGGAATACGTGCCGGCGCCGGCCGATCCACGTGCTTCGTTCGAATCGGCGGCGTTGGCCGTGATGCGCGAGATGCAGCGCTTCACCTTTTATCGATGAACAGAGGCGACAGACATTCGCCACACGAAAGGAATCACCATGAAAGCAGTCGAAAGAATCATCCATCGCGTCGGCCGCTTCGCGGTCGGCCTCGGCATCGGCATCG
Organism: uncultured Burkholderiaceae bacterium; assembly: GCA_964246005.1. Classification (GTDB taxonomy): domain Bacteria; phylum Pseudomonadota; class Gammaproteobacteria; order Burkholderiales; family Burkholderiaceae_D; genus CAHJXF01. Next base: position 1,317 of record CAXTPX010000129.1, read on the forward strand.
CGCTGGTCTCGGCCTTCGTGATCGTCACGACCGACATCGGCGCGGAGGCCCGTCGTCCGCAGCCCGCCGAGATCGTCCATCTCGATCCGGTCGTCGTGACGATCTCGGCCGAACGCTACGCGGCGATCGCGGCCGAGTTGAACGGTCGGCCGGCCCTCGCGCGTACCCCGAACCAAGGGGCTTCGGAGGGCTGAAGGCGGGCGGCCACCTGTACGAAGCCCTTCGTAAAGAGTCTTTACCAGGGTCCTTCGCGCGCAGTCGGCCCGAAGGGCCCGCCTGCGTTCACTCGACGACGATCTTCTGGTCGCGGATGACGGTCCCCCAGGCCTTCGATTCTTCGGCGAGCTTCGCGCCGAGCGCCGCGGGCGGCAGGAATGCCGGAACGGCGCCCTGCTGAGCGGCCATCGCCACCAGCGCCGGATCCGACATCGATTTCCGCACTGCCGCGACCAGTCGCTGGATGACGGCGTCGGGTGTCTTCGCCGGCGCCATCAGGAAGATGCGCGGCGCTGCGTCGAAGCCCGGCACGGTGTCCGCGAACGACGGTATCCCTTCGACCCCTTGCAGCTTGTCCGCGCTCATCATCGCGATCGCGTGGACATTGCCGGCCTTGATCTGCGGCGCCACCGATCCTGCGGTGACGACGCCGAGCGCGACCTGCGCGCCGATCACGCCGGGGATGATCTGCGCCGCGCCGCGATACGGAACGTGCACGGCCGAGGTGCCGGTGCTCGCCTTCAACGACTCGAAGGCGAGGTGCTGGACGGTGCCGATGCCCGGCGAGCCGTACGAATACTTGCCCGGCGCCGCCTTCAACGCCGCGATCATCTCGCGGGGACCGGTGGCCTTGAAGTCGTTGCCCGCGATGACGACGAGCGGCAGGCGGAACAAACCGGCGACGGGCGCGAAGCTCTTGACCGGATCGAACGACAACGGGAGATTCAGATAGGGCGCGATCAGCGTCGCGCTCTCGCCCAGGAACAGCGTGTAGCCGTCCGGCGCCGCCTTGACGACGAAACCCGCGGCGATCGAGCCGCTCGCGCCGGTGCGGTTCTCGATGACGATCGTCTGGCCGAGCTCCGCCTCGAGGCGCGGCGCGAGGAGGCGGGCCACCGCATCGACGCCGCCGCCGGCCGGATACCCGACGAGCAGGCGGATGGGCCGGTCGGGATAGCCGGCCGCCGCCTGGGCCAGGGCGCCATCGGCAACCGTTGCCGTCGACAGCAGCGCGATCAGCCATCGGGCGACGAACCTGCGCTTCGTCTTCATGATGGTCTCCTATGCCTTGCCCTTGCCGCGCGACAACGGTGCCTTCGCCAGCTCGCCGATCGCGGGCCAGTCGGGTTCGAAGCCGAGGCCCGGTCCCTCCGGCAAGGTGATCATGCCGTTCACCGGACGCGGCAACCCCGTGAAGATGCGCTCGCAGAGCAGTGCCGCGACGTGGTGATACTCGACGAAGCCGCCGTGCGCGAGCCCCGCGTGCAGATGCATGTTGTGGAAGGGCCAGGCGCCGCCGTTGCCGATCGCCACGTTGAACGCCTGCGCCATCCCGGCGATCCGTAGGCATTGCGTGTAGCCGCCGCTGATCACGACGTTCGGCTGCACCACGTCGAAGGCGCCGGCGACGAGGAAGTCCGCGAAGCGCGAGGCCAGTCCTTCGTTCTGGCCACCCGTCAACGGCAGGTCGGTGCGTTCACGCACGATCTTCAGCTGACGGATGTCGTTGTGCGTCACCGGCTCCTCGAACAGGGCGACGCCGAGCGAACGGGCGTGACGTCCGATCTCGACCGCGTGCAGCGTATCGAGGCTGCAGTTCGCATCGATGCTCAACGCCACGTCGTCGCCGACGGCATCGCGCACCGCGCGGATGCGACGGGCATCCTCGGCGACCACTTCGGCGATCGGGCGCGGCTCGTCCCGGCGCTGCAACGCATGCTGCCCGACCGTCATCTTCAGGTGGCGAAAGCCGCGTTCGACCCAAGAACGCGCGGCGGGACCGAGCGTGTCGCGCTCGATGAAGCCGAAGCCGAAGGTCGCATAGGCCGGCACCACGGCGCGCGCGCCGCCGAGCAGTCGCCACAGCGGCATCGCGACCGACCGCGCCTTGAGGTCCCACAACGCCACGTCGATCGCGGCGATCGCGTGCGTGCCGTAACCGCTTTGTCCGCGTGGTGTCAGTAGCCAGTAGAGCCGTTCCCAGAGACGCTCGATGCGGCGCGGATCCTCCCCGAGAAGGGCCGGGGCCGCAACTTCGTTGATCGCACTCGCGACGACCTCTTCCTCGGTGATGGCGGTGAAGCCGCAGCCGGTCAGGCCGGCGTCGGTCTCGACCCGCACCACCACGCAACTCAGACTCGTTGTCCTGTGCTGTCCGCAGACGTCCACGTCGACCGGGATGTGGAGCGGAATGGCGACGACACGGGTGATCTTCATCGCGCCAAGCTTCGCACGCCGGCCGTCGCCGCGCCAATCAGGTCGGCGCGTCGTCCTTCAAGCCTGCGTCGACACGACGTTGCCGGTCGGTGGCGCGCCGTGCAGGCCGGCAGCGAGCGTCTGCAGGAACGTGGCGAGCGAGTCGTTGCCGTTCGTGGAAGTCGAGCCGCTTGCGGAGAGCAGCGCATCGAACTTGTTCTCGAGCGTCGCCAGCGTGGAGTCGGTGGTGGTGCTCGATGTCGAAGCGACAGTCCCGGGGTCCGCGGTCGCGGTCGTTGCGGTGGACGATTGCAGTTCGGAGATCAGGCTCTGGAGGTTCGCCTCGAGCTTGCCGCCGTGTCCGTGATGCGCGTGCCCGACGTGCTCGCCACGACTCGTGCTGGCGACCGTGCCCGGGGCGCTGACGGTTTGTTTCGACGGGTCTTGATCGGAGGACGACGCGTCTGCAGGTGGTGCCGAGCCGGCCGACTGGCCATGCAACGCGGCGAACAGGCTCTGCAGGAACGAGCCGAGTGCATCGCTGCCGTTGGCGCCGTCGGTGGTGCTTGCGTCGCTGGTGGTGGTCGAGGTCGTCGACGTGCCGTCGAGCGAGATGCTGATGCTCGCGAAGGCGTCGCTGATGGCGCTGGCGAAGCGGCTGGTGCCGGGCGCATTGGTGACCGCCGCGTCGTCGGTGTTGGACTTCGTGGACAGCGGCAAGAACTGTGAGGTCGCGAGGCTCGTGGTGCTGCTGATCGATGAGAGGGACATGGTTGCGCTCCGAAGGAAGGGGGGGTGACGGCGAGGTCGTGCGTGCGTGGTGACGTGTGGTCCCTGCACGGGCTTCGGTCCTCGACGCTGAAGCCATTCTCGGATTGGCCGAGTAAGCATCGATCGGCTGAAAAGGCGTCGAATGAAGGTCTATTCCACTTGCCGAAACGAAGCGTGACAATCCCCTCGGTAATCGCTGGTGGTTGTGACGCAGACTTGGGCCCCGCCCTCCCGCCGGAGCGATGAAGAGAAGAGGGTGCGCGGACTCACGAGAGAGCGCTAGCGAGCGCCGACGATCGTCTTCCCGTGCTGCATCTCATAAACCTGCAGATGCACGAAAGCCGCGCGCAGGATCGGTGCTTCGATCTCTCGATCGATCGCCCGTCGCAGCATGTCGCCGACGATGCCGTCGGCCTCGATGTTGGTCGCGCCCTGCGCGATGTCGCGCATCATCGACGCCGCCCATTCGAGGCGGTCGTCGAGCAGTCGCCCCCGCATCGCGGCGACCACCGTGTCGGACAGCGGGTATCCGGCGGCCGAGGCGATCGCGCGCGTCTCGTCGATCGCCTGCTCCATCACGCTGCGTCCATGCGTCGTCCGCATGATCTCGCCGACCGTGCCACGCATCAGGCTGTTGACCGCGGCCGCGGTGCAGACGAGCGTCCACTTGTCCCACAGGTCCTGTTCGATGCGGTCGGAGCACTGGCGGACGCCGACGCCGGGGTCGATCGACGCATGGACGCGCTCCGCGAGGTTTCGCTGCCCGGACGTTCGCGCGCCGACGACGAGCTTGTCGCCGGTACCCACGTGCACGATGTCGCCGCTCCGGTCGAGCGTTGTCGCGATGTACGCCGCGCCGCCGAGCACTTTTTCCTTGCCGAAGCGCGCATCGAGCGCTTCGTAGACCCCCAGTCCGTTGAGGAGCGGGAGGATCGCTGCGCCGGCCTCGACCGCCGGTGCGATGGCATCGATGGCGCTGCCGAGGTCGTAGGTCTTGCAGGCGAGCAGCACCACGTCGAAGGCAGCGATGTCCGTCACCCGTTCGATCGTGTCGACCGGCATCCGCACATCACCGAGGTCGCTGCGGACGACGAGGCCCCGCTCGGCCAGTTGCGCAGCGCGCTTCGGCCGGACGAGGAACGTCAGCGTCGCGCCCCCCTGCAGATAGCGGGCGCCGTAGTAGCCGCCGATCGCGCCGGCACCGAGGACGAGGATCTTCATGGTCTTCCGGTCGCGAGTCGAAGGCCGTGACGACGGACGGTGCTCGCAGGCGATTCTTCAGACACCCGCCGATGCCACGGTGCCCGGGTTGGTTGCACCCTCGAACCTCGTCCCGACACGCGCGAGCCAGCCATGTGGATCCTCCTCGTCCTGCCCTTCATCGGCCTTCTCTGGTTGCCGTTCTACAACCATGAACTGCCCGCGTTGTTCGGCTTCCCGTTCTTCTACTGGTACCAGCTGCTGTGGGTGCCGGCCACCGCGCTGCTGATCTGGATCGTCTACCAGCACGACAAGAAGAACGGAGTCGAATGATGGCCGACCAGATCAACTGGACCGCGCTGTCGGTCTTCGCATTCTTCTTCCTCCTCGTCACCGTGATGGGCTTCTACGCGTCGCGCTGGCAGCGGCCCGAAGAGAAGGAGGCACATCTCGACGAATGGGGCTTGGGCGGTCGCAACTTCGGCACATGGATCACGTGGTTCCTCGTCGGCGGCGACTTCTACACAGCGTACACGGTGATCGCGGTGCCGGCGCTGGTCTACGCGGTCGGGGCGTACGGCTTCTTCGCGCTGCCGTACACGATCCTCGTGTACCCGATCGTCTTCGTGATCATGCCGAAGCTGTGGCACGCCGCGAGCAAGGCCGGTCACGTAACCGCGGCCGACGTGGTGTACGGACGCTACGGCTCGCGCCCGCTCGAGCTCGCGGTGGCCGTCACGGCCGTCGTCGCGACGATGCCGTACATCGCGCTGCAACTGGTCGGCATGGAAGTGGTGATCAAGGCGCTCGGGCTGACCGGCGAACTGCCGCTCGCGGCCGCGTTCATCATCCTCGCGCTCTACACGTATGCGGCGGGTCTCCGCGCGCCAGCGCTGATCGCGTTCGTGAAAGACCTGATGATCTACATCGTGGTCCTGGTCGCGGTGGTGCTGGTGCCGATCAAGCTCGGCGGCTATCCCGCTGTTTTCGCGGCAGCGGGCGAGGCGTTCGCGGCCAAGGGCGGCAACACGGGACTGACGCTCAAGGGCGCGCAGATCCTTCCGTTCGCAACGCTCGCACTCGGCTCGGCACTCGCCGCGTTCATGTATCCGCACACGCTGACCGGCATCTTCGCAGCCAAGAGCGCCGACACGATCCGGAAGAATGCGGTTTTCCTTCCGGCCTACACGGTGCTGCTCGGCCTGATCGCGTTGCTCGGCTACATGGCGTACGCGGCGAAGCTCACGGTCAAGAGCAACAACGACGTCGTGCCGGCGCTGTTCAACGCGCTCTTCCCTTCGTGGTTCGCCGGCTTCGCATTCGCGGCGATCGCGATCGGGGCGCTGGTGCCTGCGGCCGTCATGTCGATCGGTGCCGCCAATCTCTTCACGCGGAACTTCTGGAAGGCGTACGTCAACCCGTCGGTCACGCCGGCCGGCGAGGCGAAGGTCGCGAAGATCACGTCGCTCCTGGTCAAGGTCGGCGCCCTCGTCATCATCCTGGTGCTGCCCACGCAGTTCGCGCTCGACCTGCAACTGCTCGGCGGCCTGTG
>CAXTPX010000130.1:0-7238 GCA_964246005.1 uncultured Burkholderiaceae bacterium
GCGGGACGGCGACGGTATCGTTCATCTCGGACGCGAGCAACATCGGCAACTGCGCGCCCAACTGCCAGATCACGCTGGCGTCGCAGAACGTGGCGGTCAGCGGTGGCGTCTACCAGGTCGCCCAGGCGAGCGTGCCGACGACGGTCAACCTCGGCAACGTGCACGTCGGCGGAGCGGCGAGCCAGGCGATCACGATCGGCAACACCAGCGCGGCGCCGACCGGCTACCAGGAAGGCCTCGACGTCGCCGTCGGTGCCACGACCGGTGGCGCGACCGGCAGCGGCAGCATCAGCAACCTGACGGCCGGCAACAGTTCGAACGCGGTGTCGGTCGGCCTCGCGAACGTCGGGTCCGGGGCGCGGTCGGGCACGGTGGCGCTCGGCCTGGCCTCGAACGGGACCGGCACGAGCGGCCTCGCGACGCTGTCGCTCGGGTCGTCGAGCGTGACGGTCAACGCGACCGGCTACAACCTCGCGGCCGGGAGCGTGACGCCGACGCCGGTGGCGTTCGGCAACCAGCGGGTCGGTGACACGGCCTCGCAGGCGCTGACGGTGACCAATATCGGTCCGTCCGGCGTCTACACCGAAGGGCTGAACGCGAGCTTCACCAACAGTACCGGTGCGGCGGTCAACAGCGGCGGCAGCGTGTCGCTGCTGGCGGCGCAGGCGAGCAACGCGAGCGCGTTGAGCGTGCGGCTCGACACGTCGTCGGCCGGCGCGAAGACCGGCACGACGACGGTCGGCTTCGTGTCGGACGGAACCGGCACGAGCGGCCTGGGGACGACCGCGGCGGGCAGCCAGACGATCAACCTGTCGGGTAACGTGTACCAGGTGGCAGCCGGTTCGATCCTGACGAGCCCGTTGAACTTCGGGACGGTGCAGGTGGGCCAGACGGTGAGCCAGACGCTGGCGATCAAGAACACGGCGACCGGACCGACCGGCTATGTCGAAGACCTGAACGCGAGTTTCGGAGCCTCGAGCGGGACGGGCTCCGGTCTGATCAGCGGCACGGGCAGCATCTCGGGTCTCGTGGCCGGTGCGACCAACAGCAGCGGGCTGACCGTCAACGTCAACACGGCGGCGGCGGGCACGGTCAGTGGAGCCATCGCGGTCAACTTCGCGAGCGCGGGGGCGGTGGGTGGGACGAGCAACGGGCTCGGAGTGCTGTCGTTGGGCTCGAGCAGCTACGGCGTGACGGGGACGATCCAGACGACCGGGACGGTGGTCGCCCAGGCGAGCCCGCTGATCAACAACGGGACGATCGCGCTCGGCAACGTGCGGATCGGCGCGACCTCGCCGACGACGGCGGTGAGCGTGACGAACCAGTCGACGACGACGCCGCAGGCGGCGCTGTCGGCGAGCATCGCGGGCAACGCGCCGATCACGGCATCGGGCAGCTTCAGCCTGCTGAACCCGGGATCGACCAACGCGTCGAGCCTGACGGTGGGCATGGACACGACGTCGGCGGGCTCGAAGAGCGGGACGGCGACGGTATCGTTCATCTCGGACGCGAGCAACATCGGCAACTGCGCACCCAACTGCCAGCTGACGCTGGCGTCGCAGAACGTGGCGGTCAGCGGCGCCGTGTATCGCCTCGCCAACCCCAGTGCCACGCCGTCCGCGATCTCGGTCGCGGGCCGGGTCGGCACGACGCCGACGACGACCAGCATCGCGATCACCAACGTCTCGCCCGATGCCTACACCGAAGGCCTGACGGTGACGCGCGGCGCGACGTCGAGCGGCTTCACGTCGTCGGGCAGCGTCACCAATCTGACGGCCGGCGCGACGTCGTCGGCGATCGGTGTGGCGCTCAACACCGCTACAGCGGGAACGTTCACCGGCAGCCAGGCGCTCGCCTACGTGTCGACCGGTGCCGGCACCACCGGCGCGGCCGATCTCGGCGTCGGCAGCGGCAGCGTGACCCTCAACGGCAAGGTCTATACGCCGTCTGCGGCGACCGTGAACACGAGCGGCGTCAATTTCGGCATCGTCCACGTGGGCGACACGGTGGTCTCGCAGGCCGTCTCGGTGACAAACAGCGCCGCTGCCACAGCCTTGAACGACGTGCTGGTCGCTCAGGCGATCGGGGCGACCGGACCGTTCACGGCGGGCGGCAGCCTGGGCACGGGACTCGCGGCACAGCAGACCGCAACGAGTCTGTCGGTCGGGCTGGGCACGAGCGCGGCGGGGGTCTACAGCGGTACCGCATCGTTCAGTGCGGCGAGCCATGACGGCGACCTCAGCGACGCGGCGCTCGCCAACCTCGCAGTCAGCCTCTCGGGCCAGGTGAACAACTACGCGACCGATGCCTTCCGCCTGGCCGGCGGAGCCGGCACGCTGACGCAGAGCGGTTCGACCTATGTCCTCGACTACGGGACCGTGGTGCAGAACACCGGCACCCGCACGACGAGTCTCGCGGCGGGCAACACCGCGAGCGGGCCGGCCGACCTGCTCGACGGCAGCTTCGCCTTCAACGATGTCGCGGATTTCGGCGAGACCGGGTTCGGTTCGTTCGCCAACTTCGTTGCCGGACAGTCGACCGGCCCGCTGATGCTGTCGTTCAACTCCGGCGCCCTCGGCAGCTTCACCGACAGCATCACGCTGTCCGGTATCGGGCACAACGCGAGCGGCTACAGCGCGGCGATCGGCGATCTGCAGTTGATCGTGCGCGGCAGCGTGATCGCGGCATCGACCGGAACGGTGCCGGAGCCGGACTCGTTGTGGCTCCTCGGCCTCGGCGTTCCGCTGCTGCTGCTGCGTCGCCGGTCGCAGCGCGGCGCCGTGCGTCACTAGCCTCGGGGTGCTTCGAGCGAACGACGCTCACCGGGGAAACGACGCTGTGTGAGGGGAGGTACAGGCAACGTTCCTGTACCTCGGCGGGTCTCATGACCGCGAACGCAGCGCCGCCCTATGCCTTACCGGGGATGACCCGCAAGGAACGGCCTCGGCCTCCGTGACGCGGCAGACGCTCGCGGTACATGTCGGTCTGCTCCGGGATGCGGTCTCCGCGGCACGTACAATCCGCGCTCCCTGTACGCCGCGGCGCGCGCCGCTCCTGCCATGGCCACGTCTTCTTCGCCTGCCGGCGCACCGGCCCGTCTCGTCGCCGACATCGGCGGCACGAACGGCCGCTTCGCGCTCGTCCGTGGCGACACGATCGGGGACCGCCGCGAATATCGCAACGCCGAGTTCGCCGACCTGCCCGCGTTGCTCCAGCGTTATTTCACGGATGCCGGCGTGTCGATCGATGCCGTCGGGGACGCGTGTCTCGCGGTCGCCGCGCCGGTCGGCAGCGACGGCGAGGCGAGATTCACGAACGCGCCGTGGAAGGTCAGCGCGCGCGGGCTGCAGAAGGCCCTGAAGCTGCCGCGCGTCGCGTTGATCAACGACTTCGAAGCGCAGGCCTACGGGATCGAGAAGCTCGGTCGGAAGGACGTCGTATCGCTTTCGCAGGCACCGAACGCCGGGACGACGGCGGCGCGCGTCGTGCTCGGACCGGGCACGGGACTCGGGTGCGCGGCGCTCGTCCCGTCGATCGCGAGGGACGGCGCTTCGGTCGCGGTGACGAGCGAAGGCGGACACATGGGATTCGCGGTCTCGAACGCCGAGGATCTCAAGGTCTTCAACGTCGCCTACGCGAAGTACGGTCGCACGTCGTGGGAGCGCGTGTGTTGCGGGTCGGGGCTCGCGTTGATCCATACGGCGCTGTGGCCCGACGACGCCCTGAAGGGGGTGGCCGACGGCGATCCGAGCGAAGTCGTGCGTGAGGCGCTCGCCGATCCCGCCAGCCACGGCGCTGCGACCGTGCGGCAGTTCTCCGGCATGCTCGGGTCGTTCGCAGGGGACCTCGCGCTGGTGTTCCGTGCGGCCGGCGGCGTATACCTCACCGGCGGCGTGCTGGTGCATCTGGGCAAGTCGTTCGACGCGGCGACGTTTCTCGAACGATTCGTCGACAAGGGCCGCTACCGCGAGTGGCTGCAGGCGCTCGCGGTGCACCGCATCGTGGCCGACGACGTGCCACTGCGGGGATGCGCCCGCTATCTCGAGCAGACGCAGGACCGGTAGTCGCCGATCTTCGCCTCTGCGCGAAGCGTCCACGGCGACGCAGATCAACGAGCACGGGCGCGACTGCATGGGCAAACGACTGACACGAATCGCGACACGCACCGGTGACGACGGCACGACGGGCCTCGGCGACGGTACGCGGGTCGACAAGGACGCAATGCGGGTCCACGCGCTCGGCGACGTCGACGAACTCAACAGCACGCTCGGCGTCCTCGCGTGCGAAGACGTGCCGGACGACGTGCGGGCCGTGCTGTCCGACATCCAGCACGATCTGTTCGATCTCGGCGGCGAACTGTCGATCCCCGGCTACACGATGGTCAGCGAGGCGCAGGTCGCAGCGCTCGACGCATGGCTCGCGACCTACAACGCGAAGCTGCCGCGACTCGAGGAATTCATCCTGCCCGGCGGATCGCGCGCCGCCAGCATCGCGCACGTGGCGCGAACGGTCGCCCGGCGTGCCGAGCGTTCGGTGGTCGCCCTCGGCAAGACCGAGGTGGTCCGCGTCGAGGCGCGGCACTACCTCAACCGGTTGTCGGATCTGCTGTTCGTGCTCGCCCGCGTGCTGAACCGTCACGCCGGCGGCAGCGACGTGCAGTGGAAGCGGAAGTCGAGCTGACGTCGCGCGACGGGCGGATCAGTTGCCGGCGTACGACCGTTCACTCTCCCGGATGCGGCGCTCGCGTACCGATGCGGCCAGCCGGTCGAGCACCTCGACCGAGTCCTCCCAGCCGATGCAGCCGTCGGTGACGCTCTGTCCGTACGTCAGGTCCGAGAGCCGTGCGCCGGCACCGAGGTCCTGGCGGCCAGCCACGAGATGGCTTTCGATCATCACGCCGATGATGCGCGAGTCACCGGCACCGATCTGACGCCCGATCTCGGCACAGACGCCGATCTGGTTCGCCGGATTCTTCTCGCTGTTCGCGTGGCTCGCGTCGATCATCAACTTCTGCGCGAGGCCGCCCTTGCCCATCTCCGTGCATGCGGCTGCGACGCTGGTCTCGTCGTAGTTCGGAATCTTGCCGCCGCGCAGGATGATGTGGCAGTCCTCGTTGCCGTTCGTCGACACGATGGCGGAGTGGCCGCCCTTCGTGACCGACAGGAAGTGATGCGGCTGCGACGCGGCCTTGATCGCGTCGATCGCGATGCGGACGTTGCCGTCGGTGCCGTTCTTGAAGCCGACCGGGCACGACAGTCCCGAGGCCAGCTCGCGATGGACCTGCGACTCGGTCGTGCGTGCACCGATGGCCCCCCAGGCCACGAGGTCGGCGATGTACTGCGGCGTCATCACGTCGAGGTATTCGCAACCGGCCGGCAGGCCCATCTCGTTGATCGACGCGAGCAGTTCGCGCGCGAGGCGCAGCCCCTTGTTGATCTGGAAACTGCCGTCGAGATCCGGATCGTTGATCAGGCCCTTCCAGCCGACCGTGGTGCGCGGCTTCTCGAAGTAGACCCGCATCACGATCACGAGATCCTTCGCATGCTTCTCGCGCTCGACGGCAAGGCGTCGCGCGTATTCCTTCGCCGCGTCGGGGTCGTGGATCGAGCACGGTCCGATCACGACCAGGAGACGTTGATCGGCGCCGTGCAGGATGCGGTGGATCGCGGACCGCCCCGAGAACGCCGTGCGCGACGCGCGTTCCGTGCACGGAAACTCGCGAACCAGATGCGAAGGGGGCGTGAGCTCCTTGATCTCGCGGATGCGAAGGTCGTCTGTGCTGATCGGCATGAAGGCACTCCTGTGTTGCGACCGACGGACCGGACGCGATCCGCGGAAAAATCACGACTGCAAAAAAAAACCGCCAGCTAAGTGGCGGTTTCGGATCCGGGCGCTGTACGCGTCACCGTCTCGTCCCCGCCCGGACGCGCGGAAAAAAGAAGTGGAACGAGTGGACGGTGGAAGAGTGCATCGAAGCGCTTCGCGAAGGCAGGCGGACGAGTGTACCCGCGCATCCGAATCCGCCGCAAGTCGCGGTCGGGGCCCGCAGGGCATCGGGTAAGCTCCGCCGCTTCATCTCTCATCGAGCCGCGCGAAGCCGATTCGCCGCGAGCCCTCATGGCCCAGTACGTCTACACGATGAATCGCGTCGGCAAGATGGTCCCGCCGAAACGCCAGATCCTCAAGAACATCTCGTTGTCGTTCTTCCCGGGCGCGAAGATCGGCGTGCTCGGCACCAACGGCTCCGGCAAGTCGAGCCTGTTGAAGATCATGGCCGGCCTCGACACCGACATCGAGGGTGAAGCGACGCCGATGCCGAACCTGAAGATCGGCTACCTGCCGCAGGAGCCGCAGCTCGACCCCGAAGCGACCGTCCGTGAAGAGGTCGAATCGGGGCTCGGGGAGGTCTTCGAGGCCAAGGCCAAGCTCGAGGCGGTGTACGCCGCGTACGCCGAGCCGGACGCGGACTTCGACAAGCTGGCCGAGGAGCAGGCGCGATACGAGGCGATCCTCTCGACGGCCGGCACCGACTCGGACCACCAGCTCGAGATCGCGGCCGACGCGCTGCGCCTGCCGCCGTGGGACGCGAAGATCGGTCCGCTGTCGGGTGGAGAAAAACGCCGGGTGGCCCTGTGCAAGCTCCTGCTGTCGAAGCCCGACATGCTGCTGCTCGACGAGCCCACCAACCACCTCGACGCCGAGTCGGTCGAGTGGCTCGAGCAGTTTTTGCTGCGTTATCCCGGCACCGTCGTCGGCGTCACGCACGATCGCTACTTTCTCGACAACGCGGCCGAGTGGATCCTCGAGCTCGATCGTGGCCACGGCATTCCGTGGAAGGGCAACTACAGCTCGTGGCTCGACCAGAAGCAGGAGCGGCTGAAGGTCGAGGAGTCGAGCGAGTCCGCGCGCCAGAAGGCGTTGAAGACGGAACTCGAGTGGGTGCGCCAGAGCCCGAAGGCGCGCCAGGCCAAGTCGAAGGCCCGCATCGCGCGCTTCGAGGAACTCAATTCACAGGAGTACCAGAAGCGCAACGAGACCAACGAGATCTTCATCCCGGTCGCCGAGCGCCTGGGCAACGAGGTCATCGAATTCAAGGACGTGAAGAAGTCGTACGGCGACCGCATGTTGATGGACGGCCTCTCGTTCAAGGTCCCCGCCGGCGCCATCGTCGGCATCATCGGTCCGAACGGCGCGGGCAAGACGACGCTGTTCCGGATGGTCTCGGGACAGGAGAGGCC
>CAXTPX010000131.1:0-7237 GCA_964246005.1 uncultured Burkholderiaceae bacterium
TGCACGAACCGGCCTCGCATGTCGCATCGCTCGACCACGCGCCGCCGGTCAACCGCGAAGGCTGGCTGCTGATCGTCTGCTACAGCGTCGCGGGCTTCGGCTACATCGTGCCGGCGACGTTCCTGCCGGCGGTCGCGCGGGCGCTCGTCAACGACCCCGCGGTGTTCGGCTGGATCTGGCCGGCCTTCGGCATCGCGGCGGCGATCGGCACGATCGGCGTGTCGAGCTTCCTGTCGCGGGTGCCGCCGCGCACCATCTGCGCGGTCGGGATGCTGGTGATGGCGGTCGGCACGCTCGTGCCGGTGCTGCACATGAGCATCGGGGCGCTGATCGTGTCGGCCGTCTGCGTCGGCGGCACCTTCATCGTCGTCACGCTCGCGGGCCTGCAGGAAGCGCGCCGCATCGCGCACGCCGCACCGGCGCGGGCCGTGGCCGGCATGACGGCATCGTTCGCGCTCGGGCAGCTGGCGGGACCGCTGCTGTCGCATGCCGGCGCATCGGCGCTGACCGCGATGCAGTTCCCGAGCATCGTCGCGACGATCGGGCTCGTGATCAGCGCATCGGTGCTGTTGACGCGGCCATCGCCAACGACATGATCCGGCCCTCGTCGGGTCGCGAACGACCGTCGACGAAACCGCGATAGACCCGTTCGACCGCTTCGGGCCCCTGCTCTTCGACGATCGTCATCCACGGCTTCACGGGATCGGCGACGCGCTCGACGAACGCGTGCCACGCGGAAGCGAAGCGCTGCTGGAAGCCAACGGCGCCCCACCCGGCGCTGCGCTTCCGGATCTGCGCCGGCGCGAAGAAGAAGGTCGGCTTCGCGCCGGGCAACGGCTGTCCGTCGTCGGTCGGACGTTCGGCGTCCCAATGCGACGAACCAACCGCGGCGCTGTGTCGCATCGCGTCGCCGAAGTGGCGATGCAGCGTCGCGCGCAACACGCGGTCGCCTGCGAAATCGACGTAAACGACCGGCAGGTCGGCCGCTAGCGATGCGATCGCGTCGTACGTGACCACGCGGTCGTAGCAGCCCAGCCGTTCGACGAACGCCACGTTGTTGGGGGCTGTCAGGCCGATCACCTCGGGACCCTCCGGACGCAACGACAACTGCCACGCGAGACCGTAGGTGGTCTTGCTCGACGCGCTCGACAGCAGCACCGCGCGTGCGCCGAAGAACGCGTTGTCCGCGAGAAAGTCGTCGATCACGAACGACGTGACGAAGAGCGGACGCAGCAGCGCCTGGATCGCTTCGTGGCGCTCGTCGTACAGCGGGTCGGTCGCATTGCGCACGTACCGGTTGTAGAGCGCGTGCAGCGCTTCGCGATGCGGACTCGCGTCGACGAAGCCGGCCGGACCGACCTTCGCGGGTGCGACGCGCAGATGCGACGACATCGGGTAGTAGCCGTAGAGGCGTTCGCCGACCGCGACGCCTTCGACGCTCGACTCGAGCACCGTGCCGAAGCCCCACACCGGCACGCGACCCCAGCCCTCTTCGCCTGAAGGAAAGAAGTCCCAGTACGACATCGCGTCGCCGAACGCCGCGTAGGTCACGTTGTTGGCGGTCAGCGCGAAGCGGTCGACTCGAAGGAGCACGTCGCCTTCATCGACCTCGATCGTCGACGATGAACGGACGCGCGTGACGTGAAGATCGTCGCGTCGCACGAGGAAGTCGATCACGGTGTGGGTCGTCATGGATGGGTCTTTGCCAGTGTCATCGACTTCTTACCATCGATCGTCCGACCGATGGTCGCCGTGCGTTGTGTCACCCTCGTTGCGACTTCGAAAGAAAGGGTGCAGCGATGGACAAGACCGTGGCATTGCCGACCGGCGAGAAGATTCCCGCGCTCGGGCTGGGTACTTGGAAGATGGGCGAATCGTCGTCGACGCGCGACGCCGAGGTCGCGGCCGTGCGCTTCGCGATCGAATGCGGCTACCGCCTGCTCGACACCACCGAGATGTACGGCGAGGGCGGCGCCGAGAAAGTGCTCGGCCGGGCGTTCGCCGACGCCTTCCGCGCCAACGACGTCGACCGCGAGGAGTTGTTCGTCGTCAGCAAGGTGTACCCGCACAACGCCAACCGCAGCGGCGTGCCGGCCGCCTGCGATCGCAGCCGCAAGCGACTCGGGCTCGACTCGATCGACCTGTATCTCCTGCACTGGCGCGGGTCGGTGCCGGTCGCCGAGACGGTCGACGCGTTCGAGACGGTGAAGGCGCAGGGGGCGATCCGCGAATGGGGCGTCAGCAACTTCGACCTCGACGATCTGGTCGAGCTCGAGGGGATCGCGCATCCGACGTTGATGGCGAAGGCCGGCAAGCTGCACTGCGCCGCCAACCAGATCTACTACGCGCTCGACGAGCGCGGCGCCGAGTTCACGCTCTTGACCTATCAGCGCACGTTGCACATGCCGACGATGGCGTATTGCCCGCTGGGACGCGGAACGCTGGCTGCGGACCGGACGCTGCAATCGCTCGCATCGGCGCGCGGCGCCACCGCTGCGCAGATCGCGCTCGCGTGGGTGCTGCGTCATCCGGACGTGATCGCGATCCCGAAGGCCGCGACCCCGGCGCACCTGCGCGAGAACATCGAAGCCGCGGACATCGTGCTGACGGAGGCGGAGATCGCGACGATCGACGGCGCGTTTCCGCCGCCGACCAAGAAGACATCGCTCGCGATGGTGTGAGCGGTGAGGTGGCCTCGCTGATCACGCCGGCAACGCGAAAACGCGATCTGCCGCGTCGAACGTTCTTACCGAGATCCCGGCGCCCGCTTCAAGGGTACGCGTCGTCGATGCGATGGTCGACCTGGGCAGCAAGACACGAGGGTGCCGGCAGGGACGATCCGGCGGAACTCGTCGACGGGCCGACCGATCCTGGTCGCCCGGGCCACACGCAGTTGGCGGACGCCAGCTCATAGGCGTGACTGCGAAGCACGGATCCGTCCCCCGACGAGTCCGGTGGCGCGTTGCCGATCATGCGGCGCTGATGGGCTCGTGTCATGGATGATTGAACCGCGAAGGTAAAGGTGGGGCCGCGGACGCAACGATCGAAGGACCCGTTCAATCGATTGTCCTGGTCAGGGCCGTCCGTACGGTCGCGCACGGATCGGTCCTCCGTTTTCAACGGGTGAGCCAGGCACGGATCGGCCAGCGCGTCCACGAAGTCATGTCGTCTCGAGCGTGTGCCGTGCAGCGTCCGCAACGAAAAGGCGCTACTGCGCCTTCCCGGTGACCGGCCAGGCTTGTGTCCACTTGGTCAATTCGGCGACCCAGGCGTCCGCGAACGGCGTGACGGAATCGGCTCGAGCAAGCGATCCGTTGACGGCCCTTCCCCAAGTCGTCATGGCCTCGCGAAGGCCGGTCGAGAGCGACCGCTCCTGTTCGAAGGCCATGCTGCGTGCCGCCTGGACATGAACGGTCCAACGCTTGAACCCGCTTCGAACGACATCGTTCGTCGCGGCGGTCGTCGACGATCCCGGTTCGTGCCGGGCGAGTCGTGCCAGGTCGGCCGCGGACTCGGCGACGGCATACTCGACGAGACGCGTCCCGGACTCGACCCACTCCTGTCCGCCGATCTGCGTGAGTTCGTTGAGCCGCAGGCAAAGGGCCAGATTGGCGTTGTAGAGGTCGCCGATCTGTGCGCCGATCGAAGATTGCATTTGCGAAGGTTGCATGTGCACGGGTTGCATGAACGAATCCTGGATGAGTGAGCGGTGGTCGCGAAGGCGTTCGATGTCGACGACCATGGCGCTGAAGCTATGCGGGAATCGCAGGCCCGGTCTGTACGCCAGCGCACCCATGCCAGGAGCACCGACGCGGTTCACGCGCGGACGATCCGCCACTCGTCCCGGATGTGCGACATGTCCCGCCTTGCTGTTCGATGTTCGCCATGGCGATCGAACCAGCACCGTTTCACTTCACCCCGATCGGCGTGTACCGCTCGCGGTTCGCAGCCAGCCAGTCGATCGATCGCGCGCTGTCCTGCTGCAGCGGATGGAAGTCGGCTCGGCGATACGCGCGCCATGGCCCGAAGGTCTCGCGCACCAGACCCCGTCGACCGAACAGATAGGTCGCCGCGCTCGTCCAGGTGCTCCATCGCCACAACGTCCCGGTACGACGCAGGTTGTCGACCGTCTGGCGCAGCGCATCGGTCACGAACAGCACCGTGATGCGGTTGAACCACCGCAGCCGCCACGCATCGTCGCCGCCCATGCTGCGATAGAGATCGAACGCGACGCTCTTGTGCTCGCATTCCTCGGCCGCGTGCCACAGCCACAGGGTCTGCAGGCGCTCGTCGCTGCCTGCCAGCAGGTCGGCGTTCTTCAGCATCCAGTCGGCCATGATCGCGGTGAAATGCTCGTACGCCGCGGTGGCCGCGACCGCGTGACGCGGGTCCTTGCCTTCCATCCGCTTCAGACGCCGCGAAGCGCGCGCCCCCCAGCCGTTGACGAGGCCCTGCCGTCCGAGATGGCCGTTGAAGAGACCGTGGAGGCGACGATGCGTCGCTTCCTGGCCGACGAAGCCCTGGAGGTCGGACGCGAAGCGTTGCTGCTGCTCCGGCGGCAGCGCCTTCGCGCCGCCGCGCACCGCGTCGATGAAGAACTGCTCGCCGACCGGGAAGCTCATCGACAACGCGTTGAAGAGCGCCGTGCGGAACGCATCGCCCCCACACCAGTGGACGGCGATGGGCGCTTCCAGGTCGACGAGGAGACGGCGGACGACGAGATCGGTCATGCCGTGATGATAATCAAGGCGGTCAAGGCCGGCTCCGCGGCATACGGGGCAACCCGCATCGACGATCGCCGACCGCGCGTGCCACACTCGCGTCCCATCGCAGTCCTCGCCGCATCGCGTCCACGCGTCCCGAGCGCCGGCACATCCATCTACTCGAAAGCTCGATTCATGATCCGACTGAATCCGTCAGCGCTGGTGAAGCCACGCACCCGATTGGCGACCATCGGCCTCGCGCTCGCGGCCTGCTCGTTCATCGACGCCGCCTCCGCGCAGGAGGTCGTCCGCCTCGGCAACCTCAAGCTCGCGCACTTCGGCGCGGTCTCGTACATGACGCAGTTGACGGGCAAGTGCGGCATCAAGGTCGACGAGAAGCTGTTCGCGAAGGGTCCGGACATCATGCAGGCGATGGTCGCCGGTGAGCTCGACGTCGGCGCCACCGCATCCGAAGCGTCGATCTCGGCGAGGGCCGTCGGCGTGCCGATCTACGTCGTCGCCGGCTTCGCGAAGGGCGGCGCGCGTCTCGTGGCCGCGCCCGGCTCGGGCATCAAGTCGGTCGCCGACCTGAAGGGCAAGCGCGTCGGCGTCACGCGCGGCGGCATCCAGGAGATCCTGCTCGCGGCCGAGCTCGGCCGCCACAACCTGACGTTCTCGGACCAGCCGGGCAAGGACGTGCAGATCACGTACCTCAACTATCCCGACCTCAACCAGGCGCTGCTCGGCAAGAATCTCGACGTCATCATGCAGACCGAGCCGCAGTCGTCGCAGGCGATCAACAACGGCTTCGGCGTCGAGGTGATGAAGCCGTACGACACGGCGATCGGCTCGCCGGTCCGGACGCTGGTGATGACCGAGAAGTTCTACAAGGAGAAGCCCGAACTCGCGCAGAAGGTGATGAACTGCTTCGTGATGGCGACGAAGGCGTTCATCGACGATCCGAAGCTCGCGTCGAAGTACGTGCGCGAGACGCTGTTCAAGGGCCAGGTCAGCGAGGCCGACTTCGACGCGGCGATCGGCAACGCGCCGTACAGCTACGACATCACGCCCGAGCACCTGCAGATTACCGGCGACACGATGGCCAAGTACGGCGTCGGCAAGTTCGCGAAGGGACCGACGGCGACGGAGTACGTGAAGACGGATCTGCTGGAGAAGGCGAAGATCGCGAACGGGATCAAGTGACGACCGCGCCAGAGGCGGGTCGTCATCCCCGCGGACGCGGGGATCCAGTGTCGTGTCGCGGTGCCCGATTCGCGTGGGATACACGCCACTGGGTTCCCGCGTTCGCGGGAACGACGAAATGAGGAGTCGCTCGTGACCCGCACCCGCCCCACCTGGAAGATCTGGGCCGAAGGCGCGATCGTCCCGATCATCCTCATCGCGATCTGGCAGGTGATCGTCTCGATGGGCTGGGTCAACCCCAAGGTGCTGCCGTCGCCGGGCGCCGTGATCGTCCGCTGGTGGCAGTACCTGATGCCGATGGAAGCGTACGACCCCGCGACGATGTCGCGCTTCCAGTGGATCTTCTCGGGCGAGATGCTGGGCGACGCGGCCGGCAGCCTCTATCGCGTCATCGTCGGCTTCGTGATCGGCACCGCGCTCGCACTGCCGCTCGGCCTCGCGATGGGCGCGATGCCGCGCGTGCTGCGGCTGATGAGTCCGCTGATGCAGGTGCTGCGGCCGATCCCGCCGATCGCGTACATCCCGCTGTCGATCCTGTGGTTCGGGCTCGGCAATCCGCCGGCCGTGTTCCTGATCGTGATCGGCGCGTTCTTCCCGGTCCTGATGAACACCATCGCCGGCGTCGTCGCGGTCGACGGCATCTACCTGCGCGCGGCGCGCAACCTCGGCGCCTCGCGCATGACGATCTTCCGGCGCGTGATCCTGCCGGCCGCGACGCCCTACATCCTGGCCGGCATGCGCATCGGCATCGGCACGTCGTTCATCGTGGTCATCGTGTCCGAGATGATCGCGGTCAACAACGGCCTGGGCTTTCGCATCCTCGAGGCACGCGAGTACTTCTGGTCCGACAAGATCATCGCCGGCATGTTGACGATCGGCCTGATCGGCCTCGCGATCGACATCGTGATGAACAAGACCAACAACCATCTGCTGCGCTGGCATCGCGGGCTCGAGCAATGAGCGCTGCTTCGATCCGGATCGTCGGCGTGCAGAAGCGCTTCGAGACGCCGGGCCGCGACGTCATCGCGCTGAAGGACATCGACCTCGACATCGCGACCGGCGAGTTCGTCTGCCTGCTCGGGCCGTCGGGCTGCGGCAAGTCGACGCTGCTGAACGCGATCGCCGGCTTCTCGCCGCCCACCGGCGGCAGCATCACGGTCGACGGCAAGGTCGTGGCCGGTCCCGGTCCCGATCGCGGCATGGTGTTCCAGGATTACGCGCTGTTCCCGTGGATGACGGTCGAGGCCAACGTCGCCTTCGGGCTCGAGATCAAGGGCATGCCGAAGGCCGAGCGCCAGGAGCGCATCGCGTCGCTGCTCGCGATGCTCGGC
>CAXTPX010000132.1:0-7091 GCA_964246005.1 uncultured Burkholderiaceae bacterium
TTCATCCGGATCGACCAAGACAGCGTCGTCACGCTCGTCATGCCGCAGGTCGAGATGGGCCAGGGCATCTACACGGCGCTCGCGATGATGGTGGCCGAAGAACTCGACGTGCGTCTCGATCGCGTAGAAGTCGAGGCGGCACCGCCGTACGATGCGATATACGCGAATCCGCTGTTCGGCTTCCAGGCAACGGGCGGCTCCACCTCCGTGCGGGCGTTCTGGAACCCAATGCGGCAGACCGGTGCCAAGGCCCGTGTCCTGCTCGTTCGGGCGGCTGCACAGCGATGGAAGGTTGCCGAAGTCGACTGCGGCACGGTCGACGGGTCCATCGAGCATCGACCGACGGGCCGTCGACTGCCGTACGGCGCTGTCGTCGAATCGGCCGCGCGGCTCGACCTGCCGGCCGACGTACCGCTCAAGCCGGTCGCGCAATTCACGCTGATCGGGAAGGCAACGCCGCGGCTGGACACGCCCGACAAGGTCAACGGCCAGGCTCGCTTCGGCATCGACGCCATGCCACCCGGTTTCAAGGTGGCGACCCTGATGACCTGTCCCGTGTTCGGCGGGACCGTGAGGAAGGTCGACGCAGGCAAGGCCAACGCTCTCCCCGGAGTCCGCCAGGTCGTCGTGCTCGACGACCTGGTCGCTGTCGTTGCCGATCACATGTGGGCCGCCATGCAGGGACTGGCCGCCCTGAAGGTCGAGTGGAATCCGGGGTCGCACGCGCGCGAGAACACGCCTGCGATCCTGCAACAGCATCGCGCGGCGCTCGCTCGTCCCGGCGCCATCGCCAAAGACCTTGGCGACGTATCGAAGAACGTCGCCGGGGGCTCACGCCTCGACGTCGAGTACGACATGGGGTTCCTCGCCCACGCGGCGATGGAACCGATGAACTGCACGGTGCGCGTGGACGCGGATCGCTGCGAAGTCTGGGTCGGCAACCAGGTCATCTCGCGCACGCAGGCCATGGCCGCGAAGCTCACGGGTCTTCCCCTCGACAAGGTGACAGTGCATTCGCACCTCATTGGTGGCGGCTTCGGTCGACGGCTCGAAGTCGACGGCGTCGAGAAGGCGGTGCGCATCGCCCGGGAGGTGCCCGGAGTTCCCGTCAAGGTCGTCTGGACGCGCGAGGAAGACATCGGCAAGGCGATGTACAAGCCGATGTGGGCCGACCGGGTTCAGGCCACCCTCGTCGACGGGCGGATCGACGCCTGGCATCACCGGCTGGCCGGCTCGAGCGTCCTCGCCCGCTGGTACCCGCCCGGGTTCAAGAACGGGCTGGACAGCGACGTGGCCGATGGGGCGATCGACTTTCCGTACGACACGCCGAACATCCGCGTGGAGTATTGCCGTGTCGAGCCGGCGAGTATCCCGACCTGCTTCTGGCGTGGCGTCGGACCCGGGCACAACCTTTTCGTCGTCGAAAGCGCCGTCGACGAACTGGCCCATCAGGCGAAGCAGGACCCCGTGGCGTTCAGGCGTTCCCATCTGGCGAAGAACGCGCGGCTGCGTGCGGTGCTCGACCTGGCGACGACGAAGTCGGGCTGGGGCGCCCCGCTCGCCGCGCGCTCGGGGCGCGGCATCTCCCTGCAGACCACCTGGAACACGTACATGGCGACGGTCACCGAGGTCGCCGTCGACCCACACGGCGACCTTCGCGTCGCACGAATCACCTGCGTCGTCGACTGCGGCGTCGTCATCAACCCCGATACGGTCGTCGCGCAGATTCAGGGGGGGCTCATCTTCGGCCTCACCGCCGCGCTCTACGGCGAAGTGACCGTCGAGAACGGACGGGTCATGCAGAGCAACTTCCACGACTACCGGATGCTGCGGATCAACGAAGCACCCGCCATCGACGTGCATCTGGTCCAGAGCGGCGAAGCACCGGGCGGCATCGGCGAGCCCGGCACCGCGGCGGCTGCTCCGAGTCTCTACAACGCCCTGTTCGCCGCGACCGGCGTGCGGCTGCGGCATCTACCGATCGATCGCAAGGCGCTCGCGACCGATCGGACGGCATCGCGATGAGGCCGTTCGTCAAAGCGGTCGCAGGATGCCTGCTCACAGTGGCATTCGTCGCAGGCGGCTACGTCACTTGGGTGGTGGCAGGACCCGAGCCCACGGACTTCGCCGGCACGACGAAAGTCGCACTCGCGCGATACCGCGACGGCGACCCGACCGGCGTGCCCAGGACCCTGGTGAACGCGTCGCTGGTCGAGCGCGGGCGCTATCTGGCGACCGCGGCCGACTGCGTGGCCTGTCACACGTCCGACGGCCCGGACTTCGCAGGCGGGCGGCTCTTCCTGCTTCCCTTCGGCAAGCTCTATTCGACCAACATCACACCGGACGCGGCGACCGGCATCGGACGTTACACGGACGAACAGTTCATCGACGCCGTGAGGCGCGGCATTCGTGCGGACGGCGCACGCCTCTATCCGGCCATGCCGTTCGTGGCCTATCAGGGCATGACGAACGACGACGTGCTGGCCATCAAGGCCTTCCTGTTCAGCGTGCCGGCGCAGCGATCGCCGGCACGATCCGACACGTTGATCTTCCCCTTCGACCAACGCCCCCTGCTGGCGACATGGTCGTGGTTGTTCAGCAGGGACCGTCGCTTCGAGCCGCATGCCGACCAGTCGCTCGAGTGGAATCGCGGGGCGTACCTGGTCACGACACTGGCCCACTGCGCCGAGTGCCATACGCCTCGTACACCGATGCAGTCCGTGGATCACCGGAGGGAGTTCGGCGGCGCGATCCAGGCCGGCTGGAACGCGTACAACATCACGTCGGACCGGACCGCCGGCCTTGGTGACTGGCGGAACGAGGACTTCGCCCGCTATCTCGAGGCGGGTCACGCCGACGGCGTCGGCGGTGCGGCGGGCCCGATGCGCGAGGCGTACGACCTGAGCCTTCGGCACCTGGATCCCGCGGACATCGCCGCGATCGTGGCGTACGTGCGCACCGTGCCGGCGGTGGCGGGATCACCGGTTCAGCCGCTCCGGCGAGCGTCGGCCTCCGTCTCGCATCGCGACGGCGCCTCGGAGGACCACCTGCAGAAGGGCAAGGCCATCTTCGCGGCCGCCTGCGTGAGCTGCCATGGCTGGACGGGCAAGAGCCCGCTGGCAGGGACCGCGACGCTCACCGGCGTTCGGTCCATCAACGATGCGGCCGGCACGAACGTGGCCCAGGCGATCCTGAACGGCGTGGCCACCGGCGACGCGATGCCGATGCCGTCGTTCGCGGCGCTGTCGGACGACGAGGTCGCACTCGCCTCGAACTACGTGACGGCCCGCTTCGGCGGGAAGGGCTCTTCGCTGACGGCCGAAGCGATTGCGAAGCTGCGCGGACAGAGCGCCTCGCGCTGACGACGACGTCGAGAACCGAGGGACGAATCATGGTCGCCGATGATCTGGAAGGATTGCCCCGCGTGCTGCAAAGCGTCGGGACGCAGCCGCTGTTCGTGATGCGGCTGGACGTCAAACCGATCGTCCTGGTCGGTCAGACACCCGGCGCGTTGAGGCGGGTCGGCATCGTGCCGGGGGGCACCTTCAGCGGTGCGCGTCTCTCGGGAACGGTGCTCGACGGTGGCAGCGACTGGCAATCCGTCCGCTCGGATGGCTCCACGACGCTCGACGTCCGGCTCGTGCTCAAGACGCACGACGATGCCTTCATCACGATGGCTTACAAAGGCGTGCGGCACGGACCGTTCGACGTCATCGCCCGTATCGAGCGAGGCGAAACGGTCGACGCGGACAGCTACTACTTCCGCATCGCACCGACGTTCGAGACCGCGGCCCCGCAGTACGGCTGGCTTAACCGGATCATGGCGGTCGGCGCCGGCCATCGGACCGCCGAAGGGCCGACCTACAGCGTGTTCGAGTTGTTGTGAAAGCCCGGGGCCTCGAGGTCCTGCTCGCCACGGCATGCGGCTTCCTCATCGCCAACCTGTACTTCGGGCAACCGCTGCTCGAGTCCATCAGTACCTCTATCGGACTGCCCGACCACAGCCGCGGGCTGATCGTGACGCTGCCGCTGGCCGGCTACGGCCTCGGGCTGCTGCTGGTCGTTCCGCTCGGCGACCTGCTCGAGAACAAGCGCGTGGTCTTGCTGCTGGTCGCGTTGGAAGGCGTCTGCGTGGCCGCGCTGAGTGCGATGCATTCTGCGCCAGCGTTCCTGGCCATCGCGTTCCTGGCGGGCGCCGCCGCGTCCTGCGTCCAGCTGCTCGTGCCTTACGTGACCTACATCGTCGAAGAGGCCGAGCAAGGACGTGCGGTCGGGAAGGTGGTGAGCGGGGTGATGCTCGGCATCATGCTCGCGCGTCCCGTGTCGAGCCTCGTCGCCGATCAGTTTTCCTGGCGAGCCATTTATATTGCCTCGGCAACGGCGATGATCGTCCTGTTCGTCGGACTTCGGAGCGCCCTTCCATCGCGTCGCCCACCGCATCGCCTTAGCTATGGCGCCTTGCTGTTGTCGATGGAGCGGTTGTATCGCTCGGTCCCGGTCGTGCGCCAACGCGGGTTGCTTCACGCGTGCATGTTCGGCGCGTTCAGCGTGTTCTGGACCGCCGTTCCGCTGTGGCTCGCGAGTCCGAAATTCGGTCTGACCCAGCGCGGGATCGCCTGGGTGGCCTTGGCGGGTGTGGCGGGCGCCGTTGCGCCTCCGCTCGCGGGACGCATGGCGGACCGAAGGCTCGCCGATCTGGGAACCACCGCCGCGATGGTGCTGGCGGCCGCGTCCTTCCTGCTGACCCTGTTCGCGAGAGATGGCTCCCCGCTGTCGCTGGCCCTTGTTGTGGCGACCGCGATCGTCCTCGACTTCGCAGTCTCGGCCAACCTCGTGTTCAGCCAGCGCGCCATCTATTCGCTTGGCGCCGCGGAACGGAGTCGCCTCAACGGCCTTTTCATGGCCACCTTTTTCGTTGGCGGTGCTGTCACCTCGGCAATGAGCGGCTGGGCCTACGCCCGCTTTGGATGGCCGGCGGTGGTTTGGTTGGGCGTGACGTTGCCTCTCCTGGGCCTCGCGATGTTCACCGCGGAAAGATTCCGGCCAGCGACCCGTGTCCCGGGTTGAGCGTTCGAGGATTCCGACGCCTGCTTCGAAGTCGTTGGTGCGATCAGCACGCGCGACCTTCTTCCGTTAACTCACCCGCCATGACCGAGACCTTCACACGCATTCCTGCCGCGGCTCCGCTGTTAAGCAGTTCCGGAGCACCCGACTCTCCAGAAGTTCATCGGCGCATCGGCCGTACCGCTGACATTGGCATCGTCGCGCGAAACAGGCATTTGCGGTCCTTGAGGAAGAGCAACCGCTCTGACCTGTATAGACGAGCCGATTCTCGCAGGCTGTCGCGGTGAAGCAATTCGAAAGAACCCATGACTGATTCATACAACCCAAGTCAGACCGCTCTCCTGATCGTTGATCCGTACAACGACTTCATGAGTGAAGGCGGGAAGCTCTATGACGCCATCAAGGCAACAGCCGATGTCTCCGGAATGTTCGAGAACCTGCGCAAGGTGATCCCCGCCTCGCGTCAAGCGGGCATCCAGATCGTCATCGTTCCTCACCATCGTTCACACGATGACGACTATCTTGGATGGCAACACATGACCCCGTTCCAGAAAAGTGGGTTGGAGATGATGCCATTTCAGGTCGGAAGCTGGGGTGGGGAGTTCAGCCCTGAATTCGGACCGCAACCAGGTGACATCGTCATCCACGAGCACTGGGCACAGAGCGGCTTTGCGAACACAGACCTTGACGCGCAACTGAAGCAGCACGGTATTCAGAACATCATTCTGGTGGGTCTCGTGGCCAACAGCTGCATTGAGTCGACAGGACGCTACGGCATGGAGCTCGGCTACCACGTGACGCTCGTCCGCGATGCGACTGCGGCGTTCTCGGCCGAGGGAATGCATGCGGCGCACGCAGTGAACGGGCCGATGTTTGCGCATTCGATCGTGTCCACGGCAGAACTCATCCCGAAGATCAGCGGCCTCTCATCGATTACGAGGTTTGGGGAACGTCAATGACGCCTTGAATCCTGTGACCGCCCTCCGACCTAGGCACAGGCGGCTCGAGCCTTGCGGTTGCATAGCAACAACCAAGCGGCTTGTTCGTGCCATGGCGCCTCAGTAGGGAGAGGTCTTGTTCGAGAACGCCGCTCGAGCGGCCCGGCGCTTCAAGACACATCAGGGATCGCCAAGTTGCTCATTGAGTCCGAGCTGATAGCGCGAAGGGACTTTGTTTCGCTATGACTGTGTGCAACATGGACGCCGCTCCTAACGGCAACGTGCTCCCGGGCCGGCGTCGCCGGTCCGTCACAACGTCCGAAGTGGAAGCTGCTCGGCAGCACCATTGGTGACATCTGAAAGCTACTTGTGAAGATTGATTCCGATACTGCCCGCAAGGCTTCCAGCAAGGATACCGATGCGTTGTTCTACAAGGATGCGACCGAACTCGCAGCCTTGATCAGAAAAAAGGAGATCTCTCCCGTCGAAGTCGTTCAGTGCCATCTCGATCGCATCAGCGCGATCAATCCGAAGATAAACGCGATAGTGACACTGATGGCCGAATCGGCGCTTGCACATGCGAAGGTCGCCGAGCTAGCCGTCACCGCGGGTGCCGAGCTTGGTGTCTTTCACGGCGTGCCGTACTCCATTAAGGATGCGATCGACACGGCAGGCGTGCCGACGCAGCGGGCCTCGAACGTCTTTAGGGGCCACGTGCCCGATGCTGATGCCACGGTCGTCAGGAGATTCAACGCCAGTGGCGCTATTGCGCTGATGAAGACAAATTTGCCGGAGTTTTCGGCCTGGCAGGAGACCGACAACCTCCTGACCGGACTGACCGTCAACCCGTGGAATGTAGAGCGCACTGCCGGGGGATCCAGCGGTGGTGAGGCGGCGGCCATTGCTGCAGGACTCTCCCCGATCGGGCTCGGTAGCGACGTGGCGATCTCAGTCCGTGGCCCGGCGGCGCTAACCGGGATCGTCGGTCTGAAGGCTACACATGGTCGAATTCCGTTCACCGGACACTGGCCACAAGCGCTGGCGCGCTATTTCCACATCGGTCCCATGGCACGAAGCGTACGTGATGTC
>CAXTPX010000133.1:0-7067 GCA_964246005.1 uncultured Burkholderiaceae bacterium
CGGCAAGTCCTTCGTCTTTGCGTTCGTGATCGCGGTGATCGGTTGCTTCCAGGGTTTTCGCACGCGCGAGAGCGCCGACAGCGTCGGTCGGCAGACCACGCTGAGCGTCGTGCAGTCGATCTTTCTCGTGATCGTCGCGGACGCGGTGTTCTCGGTCGCGTTCAGCCTGGCGGGGCTCTGACATGCCTGCGACCGGCGCGACGCCGATCGTCGCCATGCGGAAAGTCTGCACGCGCTTCGGCAGCCACGTGGTCCACGCCGATCTCGACCTCGAGATCCGTCCCGGCGAGATCTTCGCGATCGCCGGCGGCAGCGGGTCGGGCAAGTCGGTCCTGTTGCGCGAAATGATCCTGCTGCAGCGCCCGACGTCCGGGGCGATCGAGCTCTTCGGCGAAGACATCGCGAAGCTCTCGCGTGCGGAGGCGCACGCGCTGCGCCGTCGCTGGGGCGTGATGTTCCAGCACGGCGGCCTGTTCAGTTCGTTGACGGTCCGCGAGAACGTCGGGTTGCCGCTGCGCGAACACAGCACGCTCGACGACGCCCTGATCGACGAGATCGCCGACTGGAAGCTCTCGCTCACGGGGTTGCCGGCGGACGCCGGCGCCAAGGCGCCGAGCGAACTGAGCGGCGGCATGCTCAAGCGCGCGTCGCTGGCGCGGGCCATTTCGCTCGATCCCGAGTTGCTGTTCCTCGACGAGCCGACCTCGGGTCTCGATCCGGCGAGTTCCGCGGGCGTCGACGAACTGATCCTGCGCACGCATGCGCTGTACGGACTGACCATCGTCATGGTGACGCACGATCTCGACCTGCTCTGGCAGGTCAGCGACCGGGTCGCCGTGCTCGGGGAAGGCCGCGTCGTCGCGATCGGCTCGATGGAGGAACTGAGCCACGACGCGCATCCGATCGTGCAGGCGTACTTCGCCGATCCCCGAACGGCCGCCGGTCGAAAGGAGGCGGCGTGGACGACAAGGTGAACTACACGGTGGTCGGCGCGTTCGTCCTCGTTCTCGGGGCGGCGCTCGTCGTCGCGGTGCTGTGGCTCGCGGCCGGCGTGAGCACGAAGAAGAAGTACGAGCCCTACCAGACCATCATGGCCGAGTCGGTCGCGGGCCTGAGCGTCGCCGCGCCGGTCAAGTACCTGGGTGTGGACGTCGGCAAGGTCAGCGAGATCGCGATCGACCCCGACAACTCGCGGCAGGTGCGCGTCGGGTTCCTGATCGAGCGCGGCACGCCGGTCAAGGCGGACACCGAGGCGGTCCTGAAGAGCCAGGGGCTGACGGGCATCGCGTACGTGGAGCTCAGCGGCGGCAGTGCGGGATCGCCCCCGCTGGTCTCGAACGGCGCTGGCCCGGTGCCGACGATCCGTTCCAAGCCTTCGCTGAGCGCGCGGCTCGAAGACGTACTGACCAGCGGCATCGCGAATCTCGAGAAGACCTCCGGCAACCTCAACGCGGTCCTCGACGCCGGGAACCGCGCGGCGTTCAAGCAGATCCTCGTCGACACGGCTTCGCTGGCCCATGCCCTGTCGGGCCAGCAGAGCGTGATGACGAACGCGATCGCCGACACGGCCAGGACCGCGAAGAACGCTGCGCGGGCGAGCGATCGGCTCGGACCCGCGCTCGATCGCGTGAGCGCCGGCGCCGACGCGATCGCCCGCATGGCCGACGAAGTGCGCGAGACCAGCGCACGCGCGGACAAGACGGTCGACGCGGCGACCGGTGCGATCGATCGGGTGGCGACCGGCACGCTGCCCGAAGTCGAGCGACTGACGACGGAACTCGATGCGCTGGCCCGATCGCTGCGCGTGCTCAGCGAACAGACGCAACGCGCGCCGAACAGCCTGCTGCTGGGCGCGCCGAAACGGCCGCCCGGACCCGGCGAAGCGGAGGAACGATGACCGAACACGAGCGATCGCTTGCACGCGGCTTCTCGAACGCTGTGCTCGTGCTCGCGCTGTGCGGCGTCGCCGGCTGCGCGTCCCTGCTGCCAAGCCCGTCCGGTGCGCCGGCCCTGTTCGTGCTGGACGATGGTGCGGGGCCTGACGTGTTGTCTGCAGCCGCGCCCCGCGCTGCGCCGGAGGGACCGACGTTGTCGGTCACGCTGCCGAAGGCCGCGCCCGGCTTCGACAGCGCGCGGCTCGTCTATCGACGGCGGTCGAACGAGCTCGAGTCGTTCGCGCACAGCGAATGGATCGAGCCGCCGGCGCGCATGCTCGCGCCGCTGATCCGGCGGGCGCTGGCGCGGACCGGTGCCTTCGCCGCCGTGGTCGACGCTTCGACCGCAGCGGCTACGGACCTGCGACTGGACAGCGAGATCGTTCGCTTGCAGCAGGACTTCACCGTCTCGCCGAGCCGCGCGAGACTGACCCTGCTCGTCACCGTGGTCGATTCGAAGACGCGTCGTGTCGTCGTCACGCGGCAATTCGAGGCGAGCGAACCGGCGGTCACCGACGACCCGCGCGGCAGCGTGGATGCCGCCAATCGGGTCGTCGCGAACGTGCTCGGCGAAGCGGCTGCCTTCGTCGCCGCTGCGACGCGGCGCTAGCCTCGACCGATTCGACTCGGGATCAGCGCCTCCGGCCGCCGCCCCCACCGCCGCCGCGTGGTCCGGAAGGGATCGACGGCATCGCACGGGACGAAGGGGCCGATCGATAGGAGTGCGGAAATCCCGGGCCACCGCCGCCGAAGCGGGCGCCCCCGCGCGGCGGACCGGTCCGGTAACCGGGACCCCAGCCGCCGTAGTCGAATCCGAACGGCTCGTAGTAGTCGATCCCCAGTCCGACATTGCCACCACTCACGTCGCCGTACCCGTATCCGTAGCCAGGTTCCACCGTGCAGGCCGAGGGCAGCACGGCGAGCGGTGCGAGCAGGAAGAGGCCGGCAAGCCGCATCCGGGCGAAGCGCTTCATGGCGACACCTTCGTGCTGCGGTCGTCCGGCCATTCGAGCAGGCCGAACGGCGCACCCTGGGGATCCGAGACGATGGCGACCTTGCCGCCGTGACGATCGTCGCGCGGTGACAGCAGGACCTTGCCGCCCAGCGCCACGACCCGGGCGACCATCCGGGTGGCATCGTCGACGCTGACGAAGTTGAGCCAGTGCGAATGGGCGTCGGCGGCGGGCAGCGGGTTCACGGCCCCTCTCGCGTAGCCCCCGGACGCGAGGACGAGATGTTGCTCGCTGCCGGCTTCCGGCGCTTCGAAGACCTCGTAATCGAAGAGCGTCTGGTAGAACGCGGCAGCCGGGTCGGGAGCACTCGTGTAGAGCGACGACCAGATCCATTCGCCGGAGGCCGGGAGCTCTTCAGGCGGGTCGCCGCTGCCGGACGACAGGACGCCGAACACGGCGCCCTGCGGGTCGGCGAAGACGGCGATGCGACCCCGGCCCGGGACGTCCCGCGGCTCCAGAAGCGATCGGGCGCCTTGCTGGAGTGCGACCTTGCGAACCGCGTCGACGTCGGTCACGGCGACGAAACTCAACCAGGCCGGCTGTCGCTGTTCTCCGGCACGGACCGCGCGGTCGACCATCCCCGCGACCAGGCGACCATCGAGAGACGCTTCCGCGTACCGAACCGATCCGGTCTGCACGTCCCTGAAGGTCCAGCCGAACAGGCCGCCATAGAACGTTTTCGCAGCAGCGAGATCGGGCGTCACCAGTTCGACGAAGACGAACTTGCCGACGTGATGCTCGGTGCTCGAAGGGACCACGAGTGGCGTCAGCGGCGACGGCGCGGACCACGCGTTGATCGAGGCGGCGAACATCATCGAACCGGCCAGTCGCAGCAGTCGGCTCGCGACGGCGTTCCGCCGGGCTTCGATCGACCCTTCAGTCATTCGAGTTCCTCGGGTTAGGACGTCACGACGTCCGTGGACTTGCGCAGGCGAGCCGTCGCTGCAGCGACCTTCTTCTCGAACTCCTTCCAGCGTCGCGCCTCCGCCTGCTGCAGGTCACCGAGCGCGTCCTCCGCGTCGATCAGGTTCTGCTGCAGACCCACGATGCGGTGATGCAGGGCCAGCCTCGCATCGTCGGTGGCAGCCGAAGCGTCCGCCTCGAGATCCGAGATCTTCGCCCGAGCCTTCGTCATGTCCCACTCGGCATTCGCGACGAACTCGTCGCGCTTGGGCGAGGTATAGGCGTATTCGAAGGCGGGCATCGCTTCGATCGCTTCCCGGGAACCGCCCGGCATCACGATCTTGCCGACCCGGTCCTCGATGCGCGTGATGGGGACGGCCACGTCGTGCCGACTCGAGCCGACGAATCCGCCGGCACCCACGATGAGATACGAGACGCTGCGATCGGGCGCGATCACGAGATCCTTGACGACGCCGATCTTCTGGTTCGATTCGTTGTAGACCACCCGCCCGAGGATGCTCTTCCGGACGCTCCAGCCCGAAGCCACTTCGGGGCTCTGCATCACCGAAGGACCGGTGCTCGATCCGGCGACCTGGGCATCGGCCGGCGCGACCGCGCCCAGTCCGACGATCAGCAGTAACAACGGTGCGACCTTGTTCATCTCGAGACCCTTCTCTGTTGCTGGAAGATTCGTTCGTGCGTGCGAGGGACCATCCGCATCGGGACCAGCCCCGGTGGTCGTTGTACGTCGCAACCTGCCGCCGGTCTGTGCGCCATCGCACGTCTCGCTCCGTGCGGGGCGTGAACCTCGAAGCCCGGGGGCACGTCGGCCATGCCGCCAACGCCGTGGTCACCGAGAGACCGCGCGCTCTGCGGGCACTGAAGGATCAGGCCGGTCCGCGTGCTACGCGGCGGTCAGGTCCGACAGATCGACGAGGAGGTCGTCCGGTGCCGGTTCGCCCGCGAGCGGACGGCGCGCGCTGTCGTCCACGATCATCCCCTGCACGGACTCCGTTCGGACAGGGGGTCCCGCCATCAATGCGAAACGAGGACGCCGCGCTCGCACTCGAGCAGCAGGTCGCGCGTCACGCCGCCGATCACCCACTCGCGCAAGCGACTGTGACCGTAGGCACCGGCGACGAGGACGTCGACATTCGCTTCGTCGGCGACCGCGTGGAGCCGGCCCGCGTCGTTGCCGTCCGATCGCTCGATGCGCGTATTCGCCAGCACGCCGTGGCCCTCGAGCCAGGTCACCACGTCGTCCACCCGGCTCCGCGCCGCGTCGAGGTCGTCCTTGGCGGCGATCTCGAGGACCGTGACGTGTCCGCTCTCCTTCAGCAACGGAAGCGCATCGACCGTGGCGCGTCGGCACTCCCGCGTGTCCCTCCAGCCGATCAGTGCGCCGCGGAACTGGATCGGTTGCGCGTGGACCGGCACGATGAAGACCGGTCGACCGGCTTCGAGCACGAGCGAGCCGGAGTCCGCCGCGCCGCTGCGCTCGAACGCGTCGGGCGGCATGCTGCCGGTCATGATCAGGTCGGCACTGCGCGCGTGCATCGACAGGTAGCCGACCGGCGGCAGCAGCGTGATGTCGGAGCGCCATTCGAGCCGGGTGCTCCGTCCGCGCAAGGCTTCGCGGAACTCGACCTGCGCGGCTTCCAGATCCTTCTTCATCTGGCGCTGATCGTCGGCATAGACGTCACCACAGACCGTCCCGTCGCCGGACACGATCATCATCGGCTGGCTGACCGCGATCCCGATGACATGCGCGTTGAATCGATCGGCGAACTGGGCTGCCATGGCCAAGAGCGGCGTATTCGGCTGCCCGGATTGCAGATGCACCAGCAGGGTCCTGTAAGTCATGGCGATCGCGCGATCCTTCGATACCTGAACGACTGCGAGGATGGTGCCGGCGTCGGGTCGCGTCTGTGCGCTACTGCACGAAGAGGATGACGAAGCGAGGGGCGCGTCGCGCCGCTCACGTCAGCACCGCGTCGAGCGGACGACGCAACGATCGCGGCATGCGGGCGCCGCGGCCGAATCGGACGATCAGTTCGGGGCGATGCGGACCGAGGCCGAACGCCTCGGCGAAGCGGGGACGCACGCCGGCCACCTCGACCGGCTGGTTGATGAACGCGTTGCGGATGTCCATCGCCGTCGCCTGCAACGCGAAGCGTTCGTAGCAACGTCCCGCTTCGATCCAGCCCGTCTTGTCGCTGATGTCGGAGACGAAGATGGCGACGCCCGCGGAGCTGCGAAGCTCGACGGCATACTTGTCCGCCTCGCCCTTCGGGCGGTAGAAGAGATCGAATAGAGGACTCGCGAGCCATCGTGGGACCGAAGGGTTGCCGGTGCAACGCGTCGCGAGACCGTCGCGCGTCTCGAGCGCTTCCGCATCGTCGAAGCGAATCCAGCGCTTGAGCTCCGACTCGAAGACCGCGTCGTGCATCTGGTCCGTGTTGGCCTCGACCACCCACGCGAGCACGCGCTCGATCGAAGGTCGGTCGGTGAACAGCAGGACATGCACGCCGTGGCCGGTCCCGGCATCCGACAGTCGCCGCAGCTCCTCGACCGTCAGCGGCCGGCCGTCGTACGGTGCGCGCGTGGACTGACGCTCGCCGATCGCGTCGAACAACGCGGTGTGCGAGGCCGGCGTCGGCGTCAGGTCGACGTCGATGACGTCGCCGTTGGCCGGATCGAACCGGGCGGACGCCTTCAGGCCGTGCGCCAGGGCGGCGTGCGACAGGTTCTCGAGCGCGCAGCCGAGCGATACGAAGAGGTGGTGATCGTCGGGGTCCACTGCCGGACAGCGGCGCGTCAGGTCCGGCTGGATGACGACGCCCTTCGCGGTCCTCACGAAGCGCCAGCACTGCGTGTTGTGACTCGACGGCGCGAGCGTCGCGAGGCGCACGAGCTCGCGAACGACGCGCCCGCGATCGTCCACGGTCCCGGCCTCGGGAGCCCGAGTCTGCGCGACGCCCGCTTCGTACGCGTCGTGGCTCGATGCC
The DNA here is from genome assembly GCA_964246005.1 of uncultured Burkholderiaceae bacterium. Lineage (GTDB taxonomy): Bacteria > Pseudomonadota > Gammaproteobacteria > Burkholderiales > Burkholderiaceae_D > CAHJXF01. The sequence continues at coordinate 6,859 of CAXTPX010000133.1, forward strand.
CCGGCGGCGCGGCCCGGCGCGCCGACCATCGCCGTCGGCAGGACGGAAGCCGACAGGAACCGCCTGCGCGTGATCATCGACACGCGCGCACCGGTCGCAGCCCGCGCCCTCGGTTCACGCGGGCGCCATCGTGTCGGCGATGCGGACCAGCGTCTTGTTGACGAACGGCTGGATGCCCGTGTCGCCGGGCTCAGGGCCCTGGCCCGCAT
>CAXTPX010000134.1:0-3636 GCA_964246005.1 uncultured Burkholderiaceae bacterium
ATCGCGACGACGTGCATCGCTTCAAGCAGGCGCAGACGACCGTGCTGCGCGGGCGCATCGTGCCGCTCCGGGCGCTCAACGAAGTCCTCGCGCTCGATTCCGAACCGCTTGCCAATGCCGAGGGCGAACTGGCCGTGCTGGTCGTGCGCATCGGCGGCGAGAACGTCGGGGTCCTCGTCGATCGCTTCCATGGCGCAAGCGACATCATCCTCAAACCGCTCGAAGGGGTCCTCGCCGGACTCGTCGGCTTCGCCGGCACCGCACTGATGGGCGACGGCAGCGTGCTGATGGTCCTCAACCCGAAGGAACTGTTCTGATGACGATCCGCTACCTGAAGAAGTACGCGGCGCTCGAGGGCGTCGTGACGGTCGACGATGCCGAGGCACTGGCGCAATGGATTCGCACGCAAGCGTTGCCGGCCGTGCACCTCGGCAAGTGCGAACACGTGCACGGCTCGGTCCTGCAGGTGCTGATGGCGTTGCGACCGAAGGTCGCCGCGCCGCCGGTGGATCCGGTGCTGGCAGCGGTGCTGGCGCGCGCCCTCCCTGACCAGGCCGTACGAACGCCGCCGGCTCGAATCGCCGCCTAGCCAGGGGCCTCGGTCTCGATCAGTCGTCACCTATTCCGCATTGCCGCCGATATAGCAGGCAGGGGTTCGTTCTCGCAGCGCGCTGCGCCCGCCGGTCCCCCACCGGTGTCCAACAGAAGGAAGCGCTGATGAAGACCATTTTTATCGTCGATGACTCGACCACGATGGTCATGAGCCTGAAGAGCTCGCTCGAGATCGCGGGGTTCAAGGTCGAGACTGCCGCCGACGGCCAGCAGGCGCTCGACAAGATCAAGAAGGGTCTGAAGCCCGATCTCATGATCACCGACATCAACATGCCGAAGATGGACGGGATCGAACTGATTCGCGAAACGCGCAAGGTGCTGCGTTTCACGCCGATCCTGACGCTCACGACCGAGAGTCAGCAGGCCAAGCGCGACGAGGCGAAGAAGCTCGGCGCGAGCGGCTGGCTGGTCAAGCCGATCGCGAGCGCCGATCTGGTCAAGGTCATCCGGCAAGTGCTGCCGGGCGCCTGAGAAAGAAGGCCCACACATGCTTGCCGAAGAAGCGGCCATCGATGGCCGGCCTCGAACCCCGTCGCCCTTCGCCGCGCTGCAGCTGCGCTGGCAGAAGTGGCGACGCCGGAAGCCCGCGAACGACGTCGTCGCGACCGGGACAGCCTGCGATGCGGTGGCCGGCATGCGCGAGCTCGATGCCCAGGTGGCGGTCCAGCTCGGTCGTGCGGTCGATATCTCCCAACAATCGGCGGTGCAGTTCATCGAGCGGGTCAGCGACCTTCGCGCGCTGTCGGCCAACCTGATCCGCTATCTCGACGAGGCGCGCCAGGAAAGCGAGGCCATGCAGCAGGGGATCGAGCTGAACAGCCGCATCGTGGGCGAGCTCGCCGCTTTCGTGCAGACGCTGCCCGGGCAGATCGCCGAGGAGCGTCGACAGTTCGACGAGTTGCTCGGTGCCGTCAAGGGACTGTCCGCGATGACCAACTCGATCCGGGCGATCGCCCGCCAGACCGAGATCCTCGCGATCAATGCGGCCATCGAAGCCGCGCATGCGGGCGACACCGGTCGGACGTTCGCGGTCCTGGCCGGCGAGGTGCGCAGGCTCGCCGCCAACTCCAACGAATCGGGACGGCAGATCAACGACGTCATTTCGAAGCTCGTGGAGACCGTCGAGATGAAATTCAGCGTCGAGTTCGAGAGCAGGGCCGGCCACAACCAGGCCGAAGCGGAGCGTCTCGGCGGCCTCACGCTCAAGCTCGACGGCAGCTATGTCGACATGCGGAAGTTCTACCAGCAGTTCCTCGGCGCCGTGACCGAGCACAACCAGGGGCTCGACCAGGGGCTGGGCGGGCTGCTCGACACGGCGCAGAACCAGGACGTTCTCAAGCAGATCGTCGAACGCGCCCACCCCGCGATCGAATTGCGCAACGACGTGATGGCCGAACTGATCGCGCGCCTGCGCGCCGGCCATCGGGACACTGCGGAGATCGACGGACGCGCCCTTGCGCTCGCTGGCGACTATCTCGAACTGGAAGCCGCTCATCGCGATCCGGACGTCGCGGCCGACGATGCGCCCGGCGACCCGGCGGCCCGCATCGAATTGTTCTGAACGCTGCGCGGGGTGTCGACGCAGAAACGAGTCCAGCCCACCCGGATTCGATGTCGCGTTCATGCGCTGCGACGGCCCGCCGCTGGCCTGGTCCAGATCCGGCCAGCCCATCGAACGGGAGCTGCCGCCCACAAGAAAAGATGACCCGTCCTGACGGCCGCCGACTCGGGCCAATCGCAGTGAGCCGAAACGGCACATGGCCGGATGCTCATGACGTGCCGATGCTGTGCGATCGGTGATCGACCACAGGACCTGATGTCATGAAAACGCCGGATGCCGTGCTCGATGCTCCGGAATCGCCAAGATCGACGATCGACGTGCTGCGGTCGGCCGTCCCTTCGATCAAACCGCTGCGCCTCGCGGTGGACGAGGGGACATGCCAGGGCGATGCGCTCGGCGTTGCCTTCGATGCGATGCCCGCTCACACTGCCTTGCTCGATCGCCACGACGTCACGGATTCCAGGCTCGCGGATCCGGAGGTTCTGCTGGACTGTGGAACCGCTTCGTTCCTGAACCAGACCGCCGAGCGACTGACGGTGGCTACCGCGAGCGGCCGCATCGGCATCTGGGAGTGGAATCTGACCACAGGCGTCATGTCCTGGGACCCCCGGATGTACCAGTTGTACGGGGTAACGCCGGAAGAGCACGGTAATACCGTCGAACTGTGGACGCGTCGCCTGCATCCCGAAGACCGGGCAAGCGCAGAAGCCGCGGTCCGGGCAGCCATCGACGATGGCACGCCGTTCGACACCGAATTCCGGGTCGTGTGGCCGGACGGCAGCGTGCATCACGTGCGCGGTGCAGGTCAGGTGGTTCGAGACCAGCACGGTGGCCGGGTGCGCATGATCGGCGCCAATTGGGACATCACCGACTCACGGCGTCTTACCGCCGAACTGGCACAGCAGCACGAGTTGCTTCGTGTGACCTTGCAGTGCATCGGCGATGCGGTCATCACCACCGGCGCCGATGGCAAGGTCACCTGGTTGAACCCGGTTGCGGAGCGCATGACTGGCTGGCCGGTCGCGCAAGCGCGGGGCGTTCCACTGGGCCGGGTTTTTTGCACCGTCCAGAAGGGGACTCGCGTACCCATCGAAACTTGCCTGGATTCGACGCAGGAAGAGACCGCTCTGAACCGCCTGTCGCTGCAGCCGGTCCTGCTCGCGCGAGATGGGACCGAATACGGTGTCCAGGCTTCGGCTTCTCCGATCTGCGACGACGGGAGCCGTGTTCTCGGCGCGGTGGTCGTCTTCCGCGATGTGACCGAGCAGCGACGCATGTCCGAGGAGATGAACCACCGGGCGACCCATGACAGTCTGACCGGGCTCATCAATCGTTCCGAGTTCGAGGGCCGCCTGCGCCGAGTGCTGCTCATGGCCCACGAGCAAGGCTGCCGGCATGCACTCCTTTATGTCGATCTCGATCAGTTCAAGCTGGTCAACGATGCCTGCGGACACGCCGTCGCA
>CAXTPX010000134.1:3646-7052 GCA_964246005.1 uncultured Burkholderiaceae bacterium
TCGCAGACGAATTCCTCGAGCAGATCGCGAACCTGCTCGGCGAGAGCGTTGTTGCGGGCGGCACGCTTGCCCGTCTGGGCGGCGACGAGTTCGGGATCATCCTCGAGCATTGCTCGGACGCGCGGGCCCGACAAGTGGCCCAGCAGGTGTGCGACGTCATGGACGGCTTTCGATTCGTGCACAGCGGGCGCCGTATCCGGATCAGCGCGAGCATCGGTCTCGTTCCCGTCGACGATCGCTGGCAGAACGCTGCCGCGATTCTCCAGGCTGCCGACATCTCTTGCTATGCGGCGAAGGAGGGCGGACGCAACCGTGTCCATTTCTGGTCCGAAGGCGACGAGGCCCTGCATACGCGACACGACGAGATGCGATGGGTCACGCTGATCGAGGAGGCACTCGACGAGAACCGCTTCGCGCTCTTCGCGCAAAGGATCGAACCCTTGCAGCGGAAATGCGTCGGTAAGCACGCCGAGGTCCTGCTCAGGATGATCCATCGCGAAGGCGCCGTCGTGCCGCCCGGTGCCTTTTTCCCTGCTGCCGAGCGGTTTCACCTCGCATCGAGAATCGATCGCTGGGTGCTCAAGCAGGTCATCGCGTGGATGACCGCGCTGCCCTCGCTCGAGGAAGTCGAGAAACTGAGCGTAAACCTGTCGGGGCAATCCGTCGGCGACCGCTCGTTTCATGCCTGGGCGATGGAGATCCTGAGCGAGGCGGGTCCCGCGGTGTGCGCGCGCCTGTGCATCGAGATCACGGAGACTGCAGCGGTCACCAATCTCGCGGACGCAGCGTTATTCATCGAGCAGCTGCGTCTGGCGGGCGTGCGCATCGCGCTCGACGACTTCGGTGCGGGATCCTCTTCGTTCGGCTACCTGAAAACGCTCGCCGTCGACTATCTGAAGATCGATGGCCAGTTCATCCACGATCTCGTCGTCGATCCGCTGAATGCCGTGACCGTCCGATGCTTTGTCGACGTCGCCCGCGTCATGGGCATCGAGACCATTGCCGAATTCGTGGACCAGCGCGAGACGTTGGTGCGGTTGGGAGAACTCGGCGTGGACTATGCGCAAGGATTTCTGTTGCACCGACCCGCGCCGATCGATTCGGTATTCCAGTCGTCGATGGGGGTCCCGACCGAACCCGCTCGGCGTCCGGTCCTGGAAGGGAATGACGGCGCTACCTACGCGTGAACGCGAAGCGAATCGCCGGCTGTTCTGAGACGAGGGTGCTGCCCTGCAGTGGTCCACGCAGGCTGCGCCGCGCGGGTCGCGCCTTCAAGCCCCAAACCGCTCTCACGAGGGACGGGCGCTAAAGGCGCTGGTGGCTCGGGGCGGAATCGAACCACCGACACGCGGATTTTCAATCCGCTGCTCTACCGACTGAGCTACCGAGCCAAGGGGCGCGATTATACGCAGGCGCTCGGACCACCGGCAACCGACGCCGGCGCGGGGCGGGCGCATCGACCCGCACCCTATACTCCCCCGATGAACCTCAGGACCGACGCGGCCCGGTCGAACAATGCCGCCCCGTCCAGCCCCATGGCAGACGTCGCCGTCATCGGTGGCGGCATCGTCGGTGCCGCTGCCGCGCTGGCGGCCGCCCATGCGGGCCTGTCGACCGTGTGGATCGCCGGTCGGCCCGCTGCGGCGAGCGCGAGTGGCGACCACGGACGTGACACTCGCGTCTACGCACTCAGCCCGTCGACCCAGCGCTTCCTCGAGCGCCTGCGCACCTGGTCGCAGCTCGATGCGTCGCGCATCGCGCCGGTGTTCGACATGCACGTGTACGGCGACGCTGCGGGCTCAGCCGCGCTGCACTTCGGCGCTTACGAGGCCGCGACCGAACGGCTCGCGACCATCGTCGAGCATCGGGAGCTGGCGCGCGTGCTCGACACGGCCGCCGCGTATGCGCCCGGCATCGAACGCGTCGATGCGCTGGCTTCGTCCGTGACCGTCGACGACGACCGGGTCGACATCGTCACCGACCGCGGCGCAAGATCCGCACGCCTCGTGATCGCGGCCGACGGCGCGCAGTCGTCGGCCCGCGATGCACTCGGCATCCCAGCAGATGTGCGGTCGTATGCGCAACGCGCGCTCGTGGGCAACTTCGCCTGCGCCCGTCCGCACGGCGGCGCCGCCTTTCAATGGTTCACCGACGACGGCGTGATCGCGTTGTTGCCGCTCGCGAGCGATGGGGACGACGATGGTCATGCGGTCTCGCTCGTCTGGTCCGCGCCCGATGCGACGGCTGCCTCGCTGATGCGCGAAGGCGTCGACGCCATCGCCACGCGGCTCACCGCGCTGGTCGCGACCAAGCCGACGACGGCCATCGGTCCGCTGACCGCGCTCGGGCCGCTCGTCGAGATCCCGCTGTCGCTGTTGAAGGCGCATCGGATGATCGCCAACCGTGCGGCGCTCGTCGGCGACGCGGCGCACGTCATCCACCCGTTGGCCGGGCAGGGACTCAACCTCGGCCTCGGCGACGTCGAGACGCTGATCGACGAGCTCGCCGACCGCGAGTCGTTTCGCGACTGCGGCGACCCGGTGCTGCTGCGTCGCTTCGAACGCGCGCGCGCCGAGCCGGTGATGGCGATGCGCCACATGACCGACGGCCTCGCGCGACTGTTCGAGAGTCGACTCGCCGGCCTCACCCACCTGCGCGGCCTCGGCATGCGCACGCTCGATCGGACCAGCGGTCTGAAGCGGCTGCTGATGCGTCAGGCCGCGGGCGGCGCCTGACGTTATCCTTGACGGCTTTCGCGAGGACGGGCGGAACGTCGCGCCCGGCACTCACCCTCGCCTCACCCGGAGTTCGCATGTCCCACACGTCCCGACCCACCCGCGCGCTGCGATGGCTCGCCGCTGCATTGCTCGCCGGTGTCTGTGGTCATCTGCTCGCGCAGACGGCATCGAAGCCCGCTGCGCCCGCCGTCACGCCCGTCCCCGGACTCGATGTCGGCACGACCGCCATCGTCGATCCCGCGCTCAAGAAGAACCTCGAGCAGAAACTCGGCGCCACCGTCGACGCGATCTCGAAGACGCCGGTCGCGGGGCTCTACGAGGTTCGCGTCAACGACGACATCTTCTACACCGACACCACCGGCAACTTCATCCTGGTCGGCAACGTCATCGACCTGCGCACGCGCGAGAACCTGACGCGCACGCGAGTCGAGGCGATCAAGCAGGCAGGGTTGCCGGCGTTCAGGTTCGTCGATCTGCCGCTCGACACGGCAGTCAAGGTCGTCAAGGGCAGCGGCAAGCGCAAGGTCGCGATCTTCGAGGACCCGAACTGCGGCTATTGCAAGAAGCTCGAGAAGTCGATCCTCGACATCGGCGATGTCACGATCTACGTGTTCCTGTACCCGGTCCTCGGGCCGGACTCGCTCGCGAAGTCGAAGCAGGTGTGGTGC
>CAXTPX010000135.1:0-6984 GCA_964246005.1 uncultured Burkholderiaceae bacterium
TGCATCAAGGTCGTGCTGAAGCCCTGAGGCACCCGGGACGGACGGCCGAGCGAGTCGCTAGTCCTTCTGTCCCGGCGTGTGGAAGCCGGGCTTGCCCATCTGTTCGCGTTGCTGCGGCACGCGCCTGAAGCGCGCGATGTCGTAGCCCTGCTGTTCGAGGCGCGTCAGCATCTCCTGGTACTTCGCCTCGGGCATGAACGGCGTCCGCGAGAAGATCCAGCCGAGGCTCTTGTCCGGGTAGCCGAGGATCGTGTACTGGTACATCGGATCGACGTACAGCGTGAGCTGCGTCACGTAGATCGGCCAGAAGAGCCGGACGCGCCACTTCGCGTTGCCGGTGTCGGGCACGACGCTGTCGACGAACTCGCGGCGCGTCTCGGGTTCATCGAAGCCGCCCTTGCGGCCGATGTAAGCGTCGTCGATCCTGCCGTCGTCCCGCAGCTTCCACTCGGCCTGCCCGCCGACGTAGCCCTTCTCGCCGAAGTACGGGATGTTCGCGATGACGTACCAGCGACCCATGTACTTCGGCAGGTCGACGGTCGCGAGCTTCAGCTCTTGCGACGCGAGCGGATTGGGATTCTTCGGCACGCTCGAGCACGCGCCGAGCGCAAATACCGCAGCAATCGCGGCTGCGGCGGCGAGCGACCGCGCGACGCGGGGTGATGCGGACGGCGTTCGTTGAGAGGGCATGTGGAATCCGATGTAGAAAAGGGACCCGATCGGTTCAACCGATGAGGCCGACGATACCGCCCACCGCACCGGCGACGATCAACCACAACGGATTGATCTTCGTCCTGATCACGATCGCCAGCGTCGCGAGCACGACGATCGACCCGCGCCAGCCGGCGTTCGACGACTCGAACAGGACCCAGACGCCCGCGAGCAACAGGCCGACCGACAGCGGCGCGAGGCCGTTGCGGACCGCCTTGCCGAAGCGGCCGACCGGTCCGGTCCGGCGACTCGACGCCCGGGTGGCGACGTACGTCAGCAATGCCGGTGGAACGATCACCGCGCTCGTCGCGCAGATGGCGCCGGCCAGTCCGGCGATCTGCCAGCCGACCAGCGTGACGAACAGCATGTTGGGACCGGGCGCCGCCTGCGCGATCGCGTACGCGGCCGAGAACTGTTCGCTGTCGATCCAGTGATGGACGTCGACGACATAACGATGGATGTCCGGGGCGAGCATGATCACGCCGCCCCCCACCGCTGCGAACGACAGCAACGCGAGATGCGTCGTCAGCAGCCACAGCGGGCTCCCCGTGATCGACTCGTCCATGTCAACCGTCGAAGAACCACGAGAGCGCGACCGCGATCGGCGCGAGGCCGGCCACCACGGCGGCGAGGGGCCAGCGCAGCAAACCGACGCCGGCGAAGCCGAGGGCGCACAGCACCACCTGCGTCATGCGCTGCCAGGTCCAGTAGCCGTCACGCACGACCTGCGCTGCGGCAGCGACGCCCTCGGCGGTGGACTCGGCGCCGGGAACGGGCCGCGACGCGATCACCGCCGGCTCGGCCCTGAAGAGGTTGATGCCCATCTTGACCGCGGTCGCGAGGATCAGGCCGATCGCGACCGCCGACATCCCGCCGAGCGCGTGCTTGACCGCGGACAGTTCGCCGTAGCGTTGCCATCCGATCCCGAGCGCGATCACGATGCACGACGGGCCGAGCACCATTCCGCCCAGCGCCGCGCAGGCACCGGCGAAGCCCGCGTAGCGCTGCCCGATCATCACCGACAGGTTGCAGATCGTCGGGCCCGGCATGACCTGCGCGATGGCGAGCAGGCTCGCGAACTCGCGTGCGTCGAGCCATCGGTGCTTCTCGACCAGCGCGCGATACGCGAACGGCAGGACGCCACCGAAGCCGGACAAGGACAGGCTGCTGAAGGCGGTGAACAACTGCAGCGGACCGATCGGCGCGTCATCGGGCCGCCGCTCGCGGTCGGTCGATGCGGTGGTCCGGGAATCGTTCGCTGCCATGGTTCGTGCGTCGTTCGCTGCCGGGGGCGAGGCGTTGCCCCGGGAAGGGCGCATTACAGCACGCACGGCCACTGCGGACGGGCTCGTATCCTCGTGCCGGGGACCTTCCGATGCCTTCGCGCATCACGCATCCGGAAGTCGCTATTGCCCTACACTTCGGCCGCTGCGCCGGCGTGGCATTGCACGCGGGCCTCAACAGGAGAGTGACGATGAGCGTTCTCGAACAGGAAATGGCGAGCCACCATCCGCAGAATTCGTTCACCCGGCGCGGGTTCGTCGTGACGGCGCTGGGGACCGGGTTCGCCGCCGCCGTGCTGCCGGTGGCGGCACAGACCATCACCACCGACGCCGCCGGGCTCGATGCCGGCGAAGTGCGGATCCCGGTCGCCGACGGGTTCGTGCCCGCCTATCGCGCCCAGCCCGCGGGAAAGACGGGGCTCCCGATCGTCGTCGTCATCCAGGAGATCTTCGGCGTCCACGAACACATCAAGGACCTGTGCCGTCGTCTCGCGAAGCAGGGTTACCTCGCGGTCGCGCCCGAGTTGTATGCGCGTCAGGGCGACCCCGCGAAGTATCCGTCGATCCCCGACCTGATCAAGAACGTCGTCTCGCAGGTGCCTGACGCGCAGGTGACGGCGGACCTCGATGCCACGGTCGCGTGGGCCGCGAAAAACAACGGCGATGCCGGCAGGGTCGCGGCCACCGGCTTCTGCTGGGGCGGTCGGCAGACCTGGTTGTTCGCCGAGCACAGCGCGCAACTGAAGGCGGCGGTCGCCTGGTACGGGCCGCTCGACAGCCCGTCGACCGCATTGCAGCCGACGTCGCCGATCGACGGCGCACGCGAGCTGAAGGCACCGGTGCTCGGCCTGTACGGCGGCAAGGACCAGGGCATCACCGCGGAAGCGCGGGACAAGATGACGTTCCTGCTCAAGAACGTCCCGGCCGTGGCGGCCGACTCGAAGATCGTCGTGTATCCCGACGCGCCGCACGGCTTCAATGCCGACTATCGGCCGAGCTACGTGAAGGCCGATGCGGAGGACGGGTGGGCGAAGATGCTCGCGTTCTTCAAGGCGCACGGCGTCGGCTGACGGCCATCCACGCGGGCCGTCGAGGTACGGCCGACAGCGACCGACCGGCCGCTCCACGCGGCCGTTTCATTCAAGCGCGACGCCGATCGATCGATGTCCCTCTTCGCCAGCATCGCGACGCCAGCGGCAACGCTCGCCGCGACCCTCGCGGTCGCGGCGATCAGCATCGTGCTCGCCTCGGTGTTCGCGTTCCGGTTGCTCGGCGCTTACGTCAACCGCATGGTCAGCTTCTCGATCGGCGTCCTGCTGGCGACCGCGTTCCTGCACCTGATCCCCGAAGCGTTCGAGTCGCCCGCGCCGGTGCATCGGCTGTGCGTCGTGATGCTGGTCGGCATCCTCGGCTTCTTCTTCCTCGAGAAGATTGCGATCTACCGGCACAGCCATCACTTCGAAGGCGACGGCCATCACCATGCACATGGACACGATGCGCACGAGGCGGGACGGGGCGGCGTGTTCGTGCTGATCGGCAGCGCGGTCCACAACTTCTCCGACGGCATCGTGATCGCCGGGGCGTTCCTCGCGAGTCCGTGGGTCGGCATCGCGGCGACGCTGTCGATCCTCGCCCACGAAGTGCCGCACAAGATCGGCGACTTCATCGTGCTGATCAATGCGCACGTGCCGAAGCGACGCGCGATCGCTTACGCGTCGCTGTCGAGTACGGCGATCGTCGTCGGCGGCGTCGTCGGCCTGGTGTTCCTCGAACGCCTCGCAGCACTCGTGCCGTACGTGCTCGTGATCGCCGCGGCCAACTTCGTCTACATCGCGCTGTCGGACCTGGTGCCGCAGATGCATCGCATCGACCCGCACGGGCGACGGGGGCGCGACACTCTCTGGCAGACGACGCTGATCGGTGCGGGCGTCCTCCTGGTCGTGCTATTGAACGGCTGGACCGATCCGGGCTGAACCGACGGACGGTTCTCGCCACGTCTTGCGTTCAGGGGGGATCTGGAAGCAGACTGATCCTTTCTTGCGATCGACGAAACGTCGATCGTGTGTCGACATCGAAGGGGAGGCGAGTCATGGCCATCGACGAGGCCAAGCTCAACGCGTTCATGGGTCGCTTCGTCACCGATCTCGGCGCGGTGATGCATGCTGCGACCGTGGTCGTCGGCGACCAGCTCGGCCTGTACAAGACGCTCGCTGAAGGGCCGATGACAGCCGACACGCTCGCGGCGAAGACCTCGACCGATGCACGTTACGTCCGCGAGTGGCTTTCGTCGCAGGCCGCAAGCGGATACGTTCACTACGATCCGGTCGGGGGCCTCTTCCATCTCGACGAAGAGCAGACCCTGGCGCTAGCAGTCGAAGGCAGCCCGGCTTTCATCCCCGGCGCGTTCCAGATCGCGGTCGCACAGTTCAAGGCGATCCCGACGATCGTTGCCGCGTTCAAGTCCGGCGACGGTGTCGGATGGCATCAGCACGACGCGGCGCTGTTCCACGGCACCGAGCGATTCTTCCGACCCGGCTACGCGGCCAACCTCGTCGCGTCATGGATCCCCGCACTCGATGGCGTCGAGGCGAAGCTGAAGAAAGGCGCATCGGTCGCCGATGTCGGTTGCGGGCACGGCGCCTCGACGCTGATCATGGCCGAGGCGTATCCCGCCTCGACCTTCGTCGGCTTCGACTATCACGAGCCTTCGGTGCTGCACGCACGCGCCGCGGCGAAGGCGGCCGGCGTCGCCGATCGCGTCCGCTTCGAGGTGGCCTCCGCGAAGGACTTCCCCGCCGCGGGCTACGACCTGATCGCGGTCTTCGACTGCCTGCACGACATGGGTGACCCGGTCGGCGCCGCGGCACACGTACGTTCGGCGCTCGCCGAGGACGGCAGCTGGATGATCGTCGAGCCGTTCGCGCACGATCGCCTCGAGGACAACCTGAACCCGGTCGGACGCGTGTTCTATTCGGCGTCGACATTCATCTGCACACCGGCCTCGCGTGCACAGGAAGTCGGCCTGTGCCTCGGCGCCCAGAGCGGCGAGGCGAGGATGGCGAAGGTCGTCACCGAAGGCGGCTTCGGTCGTTTCCGGCGCGTCGCCGAGACGCCGTTCAACCTGATCTACGAAGCACGACCGTGACAGGTCAACCCCGTTCGACCGGCCGGTCACCGGAACACCACGCGCTCCACGACCCCGGATAGAGCACCGCTCCGGGCAGCCCGGCGACTTCCATCGCGAGCAGGTTGTGGCATGCAGTCACACCCGATCCGCACGACTGCACGATGCGATCGGTCGCGCGACCGGCGAACGTTCCGTCGAACGCCGCGCGCAATGCCGCTGCGTCGAGAAAGCGGCCGTCGGGCTGCAGGCTGCGACCCATCGGATGATTGACGGCGTGCGGGATGTGCCCCGCGACCGGATCCAGCGGTTCGACCTCGCCCCGGTAGCGCTCGGCGGCGCGCGCGTCGATCACGAGCAGGTCGCGCGACGCGAGGTTCGACTCGACACCGGCCGTATCGATCGTCGCGACCAGCGACGGTCCGACCGTCACGTCGCCCGCGATCGGATGCGGCAAGTCGTCGGTCAGGGGCAGGCCGGCCGCCTGCCACGCCGCGAGGCCGCCGTCGAGCACGGCGACCGACGCATGCCCGATCCAGCGGCACAGCCACCACAGCCGCGACGCGTACAGGCTGTTGGCCGCGTCGTAGGCGACCACGACGCTGCCCCGATCGACGCCGGCGCGGGCGAGGAAGCCGGCGAAGACCTCGCGTGTCGGTAACGGGTGGCGACCGTTGGTCCCGTCCTTCGGACCGGACAGGTCGCGGTCGAGGTGCGCGAAGCGGGCACCGGCGATATGTTCGACCCGATACATCGCTTCGCCGGCGGCCGGTGCCATCAGGTCGTGGCGGCAGTCGAACACGACCCACGACGGGTCGTCGAGATGTCCTGCGAGCTCTTCAACGCTGACGAGCGGATGCATCGAACGTCCTTTCGCTTGGTAGGCCGGGCGGGCCCGGTACGGCGACCGCCTCGTCGGGCGCCGCCGCCCGCTTCAGGGCGCGCGCGGTCATCACGGTCGCGATGCCGCTCGACACGACGATGATCGCCATGCCGAGTGCGTTCGTGAGATGCAGGGTGTCACCGAAGATGAGATAGCCCCAGGTCGTCGAGAACACGATGCCGGTGTAGCCGAGGTTGGCAGTCAGCAGCGTACCGCCGGCCGCGAATGCGCGCGTGACCGCGAGTTGCGCGAATGCACCCGCGAAGCCGACCACGGCGAGCATCGCGAGGCCGCGCGCATCGTGCAGATGGAAGCCGAAGAACGCGGCGCCGGTCAATCCGGCGAGCGCGTTGAAGACGGAGAAGTAGAAGACGATGCGGGTGTCGGGTTCTCCGATGCGCCCGAGCGCCTTCACGGACAGATACGCGACCGCGGTGAAGGCGGTCGACACGGTGCCGATGAGCGCGAAGCTCCACTGATCGCGATTGAACGTGGGCTGCAGCAGCAACAGCACACCGACGAAGCCGAACAGCAGCGCCAGCGACATCGCGCGATCGATCCGCTCGCCCGCCCGCAGCGCCGCGAATGCCACCCACGCGCCGATGAAGAGCGGCGACGACGAGTTGATCGTCATCGCGGTCGCGAGCGGCAGGCCGGCGATCGCGACGAACCACAACGTCAGCGAGATCGTCCCGGAGACGCTGCGTCTCAGATGCATCCCGAGATGATGCGTGACCAGCGCATCGCGAAGCGACGTGCCTGACCGACGCGCGCGGACCAGCACCAGGCTGCCCAGCACGACCACGCCCACCAGCCCGCGATAGGCGACGATCTCCCAGGTGCTGTACTGGGTCGACGCGAGCTTCACGCCGACGCCCATGACGGAGAACAGCAGCGCCGCGACGACCATCCAGACGGATTGCATGCGGATGACAATGCGCTACGGATGCATCCTCGCGCGCAGCCACTCGTGGAAGTGCTGC
>CAXTPX010000136.1:0-6982 GCA_964246005.1 uncultured Burkholderiaceae bacterium
GACGAGGCGCCGCTGCGTCATGCACGCGTGTGGCTCGATCCCGCGACCTGGCGTTCTTCCTTGCTCGCGCCGCTCGACGCGTCGACGATGAGGGCGCTGGACGACTGGATCGTGCGAGGTCGGGCCGTCGTCGGTCGACGCCGGGAAGCGGGGAGCGCCGACGCCTGCTGTCTCGGCGTCGTGTTGCCGCCGTCCGAAGGCAGGCGTCGTGTCGCGATCGTCGTCGACCGTCGCGCGGTCGTGGAGGTCGCGCCACCGCTGATGCTCGACGAAGCGATCGACCGGGCGCCAGGCGAATGGCGAGTCGCACTGGCCGATCTCGCTCGACGGGGCGCGGCCATCGGGACGTCGTTCCGCGTCTACGGTTCGCTCGCGTGGCAGGCGATCTCCGGCGAGCCGTATGTCGGGCCGACGTCCGACGTCGATCTGCTGTGGAGCGCGGACGGCAATGACCGCATCCGGCGCGTGCTCGGCCTGCTGGTCGACTGGGAAGCGCGACACGGGCTGCGGGCCGACGGCGAACTGCTGCTCGCCAACGGCGACGGCATCGCCTGGCGCGAGCTGCTCGGCGACACGCGGCGCGTGCTCGTCAAGCACCAGGATCGCGTGTCGTTGCAGCCGTCGCCGCTCAGCGGGTAAGGCTCGACGCCCATTTCGTCGTTCCCGCGAAGGCGGGAACGACGGCGCTACAGCCCCATCGCCCGCCGGATCAGCCCGAACACCCGCGTGTTGTCCATCGTGCCGCGGAAGCTGCCCGCCCCTCGCCCGGCCGCCCACAGCACCACGTCTCCGCCGCCGTTGGTCCCGGCGGCGAGCTTGATCGCGCTCTCCTGCTGATAGTCCTTCTGCTGAACGCTCGGCGAGTCGAGCGGTGTGCGTCGGTCGGGGCGGTTGGCGCCGCCGCCGAACACGAGCGAGGTGTACGGAACGCCGGTCGCATCGACATCCGGCTTGCCGGTGACGGCGTTCAGGTGCAGGCCGAGCACGTCGCTGCCGCGCCGGCCGCCGCCGATCAGCGCCATCGTCGAATCGTGGTCGCCGGTGGCGATGACGAGCGTCTCGTGCAGGTCGACCTTCTCGAGCGTGGCGCGCACCGCGTCGTCGAACGCGATCGCGTCGACCAGCGCCCGGCGCGCGCTGCCGGCATGCAGCGCGTCGTCGATGCGGCCGGCCTCGACGATCAGCACGTAGCCGTTCGGATGAGTCGACAGCACGTCGATGGCCTTCGACGTCATCGCGGCGAGGCTCGGCTCGCGCTTCGGATCCCGGTCGAGCTCGTACGACATGCCGGCGGGCGCGCCGCCCTGGTCGTCGGCGAAGTCGAACAGGCCGATCAGGCGCGAGCCGGCCGAGAACGGCGCCGCATCCATCGCGGTCAGGTCGGTGACGAAGGTGTAGCCGAAGGTCTGCAACTCGCCGATCAGTTCGCGCCCGTCGGGACGGCCTCGCGCCCGCCTGCCCGCGTCGAACGGACGCCACGCGGTGCTGCCGCCGCCGAGCAGGACGTCGATGCCCTTGCCGAGCGCCGCGTTGTAGCCCGCGCCGTTCGGGACCGCCTGGCGGGCGACCTCGTACTCGGCCGCGCGATGACACACGTGAGCGTACGCGGCAGCCGCGGGGCCGGCCGTCACGCGGCCGGTCGTGACGATGCCGCTTCCCTTGTTCTGTGCGATCGCGAGTTCGAGCAACGTCTGCGACGGGCCGCCGTTGCCGTTCGCCGGGCAATGATTCTCGGCGTTCGCGACGTTGCGGATCGGGTCCTTGCCCGGCGCGTAGCCGACCGCCCGCGTGTCGCCGTCCATCGCGACCACGTCGTTGCGGACCTTGACGCCGGTCAGCATCGCGGACGCCGCTGCGGTGCTGTCGCTCGTCATCGCGTCGAGCGCCCACGTGCGCAGACGCGCGACGTACGGCATCGTGTCGACGGTCATCCGTCCCTCGTACTTGAAGCGCATCAGGCGCGCCGCGGTCGTGGCGGTGGGGCCGAGCCCGTTTCCGATCAGGATCACGACGTTCTGCACCGGCTTCGACGCCTGCGCTCGCACGGGCGAAGGCGCCGCGAGCGCGACGAGCACCGCCGCCGTGACCAGACGTCCAACGCTGATCGAACCGGTGGACCGGCGACGACCGCTCACAGGCCCATCGCTTCGCGCATCAGCGAGAACACCTGCGTGTTGTCGAGCGTTCCGTGGAAGCGCGTCGCGCTGGCGCCGATCGCACCGAGCAGCACGTCCGCGGCGCCGCCGCCGCTGGCGGTCGTCTCGATCGCCGACTCGTAACGGCTGTCCACTGCGCCGAGCCCGAGATCGGTCAGCGACGGCGCCTGCGACCGCGGACCCCGGACGCGCCTGACGCCGGCGCCGAACACCAGCGTCGTGTAGGGCCGGCCGCCCGCGTCGGTCGCCAGTTGCGCCGGCGCGTCGTAGGTGCGCATGAGACCGAGCACGCCGGGTCGCGTCTCGACCGTCCGTTCGACGTACGTCGCGTTGCCGTTCATCACCAGCGTGTGGTCGTGATCGGCCGTGACCACGACCAGCGTGTTGCGAAGGTCGGGGTCGGCGAGGCGGATCCGTTCGAGGGCCAGCTTCACCGCGTCGTCGAATCCACGCCCTTCCTGCAGCGCCTTGCGTGCCAGCGACCCGTCGAGCGCCTGGCCGATGTTGTGCCCTTCGACGATCAGTACGTAGCCCGCGGGGTTGCGACCGAGAAGCTCGATCGCGCGGCCGGTCATTTCCGCCAGGCTCGGCTCCGAGGTCCCGACGCGATCGATGTCGTAGGTCAGCGACGAGCGGTTGAAGAGGCCGAGCAGCTTCGTGATCGGCTGCGACGAGCCCTGCGCGGCCTGGGCGGCCGCGGAGAGCTCGCCCTGGCGGCCGATCACCGCATAGCCCTTCGCCCGCATCTCCGCGAACAGGTCGCGCTGATCGTTGCGCGTCGACCCGCGGGGATCGTCCTTCGGGATGAACTGGCCCCAGCCCCCGCCGAGGATGACGTCGATGCCGTTGCCGAGGTCCGGGTTGGCGTCGGGACCCCCGGGCACGAGCTGGGCCGCGATCGCGTTCTCGCCATCGCGCTGGCACAGGTGCGCATAGCTCGCCGCCGTACCTGCCTGCGTCACGCGACCGGTCGTCACGACGCCGATCGCGCGGCCGGACGCCTTCGCGAGCTCCAGCAGGGTCGCGACGCGCTTGCCGTTGCCGACCGTCGGACAGGCGGTCTCGCCATGGGCCGACTGCGGGCGACCGTCCTCGTCGTAGGGACGCGTGTCGGCGGTCTGCGACAGCACTTCGTTGTCGACCTGCACGCCGGTCATGTAGGCCGTCATCGCGGCCGCGCTGTCGGCACTCTGCGCGTTGCGCGAACCGGTGCGAACCATCGCGGTTTCGGGAAGGAGGTCGGTGGCCAGCTCGCCGGTCTCGCCCGCCGCGTAGAGGCGCGTGGCCGTCATCGGCACGAGACCGTAGCCGTTGCCGACGAAGAAGACGAGGTTGCGCGCCGCATTGGCCGCGATCGGCGCGGACGTTCCTTTCGATGCGGCACGGGTGCCGACCGGATCGGCCGCCGCATCGGTCGGTGTGCGGGTACCGAGGATCACGGGGATCAGCGAAGCGTCGTTGCGGCGGTCGATCAGGATGCGGGTCCAGACGACGACGGCGATCGCGAGCGCGAGCAGGATCAACCAGGTGATCTGCTTCTTTCGTGCGCGTCTTCGGCTGCGCCGGCGCTGAAGGCGCTGGGTTTCCATTCGAGTCCCGTCTCCCCTGGTCCATCGCACGACGGGCGCCCTGCATGGGGGAGCCTCTTCGTCGCGCGTCGCGGTGCCGCTGCACATCGCTCCACGGCATCGTCGGACAACGGGCGATTCTAAAGGGTGCCACCCGCTGCGCGGAGCGGATCACGATGCGCATGCCACGGCTTGTTGCACGCGTCGCAGTGAAGCTCAGCCGAGGAGGCGCTCCGCGGCGCGCCATCCCCACCACGCCGCTTCCTCGAAGACCGAGTAGCCGGACAGGTCCGCGTGCGCGTACAGGATCCGGCCATCGCTCTCGCGGAGCGCCCGCAGTCCTTCGTCGGCCAGCGTGCCCGGCGTCGGCGTCGCCATGGCATGGCCACGCAACGTGATGTCGACGCGTTCGACGCACGGTGCGAAGCGCCAGCCGTAGATCGCCCGCAGCTCCTCGGCGGCGAGCGTGCCGACCTCGGAGGCCGAGGCCGTCTCCATCCACCGCCGCGCGTCGTCGGGGCCGCGATCCGCCAGCGCGCGATAGGCGCTGAAGACCGTCGACGACGACGGGGCGACGCGGATCTCCTGGTGCGTCGACACGACATAGCCGAGCCCCTCGCTGCCGTAGACGACGTTGTCCCAGGCGAGCGGCGCGCCCTCGGGCTCTTCAGGGTGACGACGCATCACGAAGTTGGCGACCAGCCACGGTGCGACGTGCCGTGTCGAGCGCGCGCGCTGTCCGCTGTCGTCCTTCAACGCGTCGACCACGCGACGCGCGACGAAGAGGGGCATCGCGCAGACCGCGCGCTTCGCATGGACGACGAACGTCGACAGGCCGCCGGGTCCGATGGCGGCGCAGAGCACGTCGACGCCGGTGCGCGTGTCGTGCATCGACAGCGCCGTCCCTTCGAGCCGCAGCGGCAGCGGACGTCCCGGGCGCGATGCGAACGCGCCTGCCTCGAGCCGGTCGGCCAGCGCGTCGAGACCTTCGGGCCAGGTCAGCACCGCGCCGCGGTCCGCGTTGCGCGCCTGGCCGTTGCGCGCGGCGAAGTAGTGGAGACCGGCCCACGCCGAAACGTCGGCGGCGTTCGCGCCGTAGTCGTCACGACAGCAGTAGTCGAGATACCAGCGCAACGCGGGGTCGTCGTAGCCTTCCCGTGTCAGCCACGTCGCGAAGGGGATCGCATCGAGCGCGGTCCAGCGCGGGTCGCCGGACGACAGCGCGATCGGCACCGCGAAGACCTTGCGACCGTCGGCGCCGCGCGCATCGCGCATCGTCTCGACGAGTACGAAGAAGCGATCGAGCGCCGGCGATGCCGACGGCACCAGCCCTTCGTGCCACTGGCCGTCGCGATACAGGCGCTCGTCCGGCGCATGCACGACGGCGCGCTCGTCGTAGGTCGGGGTCGCGGTGTCCGCTCCCGCCTGCAGGATGCCGAAGTCCGACAGCATCGTGCGGACGTGCGCCGATTCCATCGACGGCAGCGGCAGATAGTGCGCACCGGTCGGATAGCGCAGCCGTTCGGCGCCGACGGACGCGACGGCCGAAGCGGCGTTGCCGTGCGGCTCGGGGCCCGTGACGAGCGCGAAGCGCGTATGCCCTTCGCGCGCGAGCCGCCATGCGGTGGTCAGCCCGGCGATGCCCGATCCGACGATCGCGACATCGGTCGAGTACTCGTCCGAGGGCGCAGGCCATGCGCCGGTCGCGTCGCGCAGCCGATGGCCGATGGCGCGGCCCGGATACAGCACGCGCGACGGGATCTCCTGCCAGCGCCAGAAGCCGGCGCCGGTGGCGGCGGCCGCACCGGCAATACCGGTCGCGAGCAGGAAGCTACGGCGCCTCATCGGGCTTCAGAGGCAACGACGCTGGGTCCCCGCGTGCGCGGGGACGACGAATTCGAGTGGACCACGAATCCCTTCACCGTCGTTCCCGCGAACGCGGGCCAGCGTCGTCGGGTGGCGGACCCCCGGGGCGAGATCCTGCTCACCGGATGAACTGGTGCCAGTCCTCGTCGAAGTAACGGACCAGCGACTGGTTGTTGAGCCGATTCGCTTCGACCTGCGGGCGCGGCAGGTCCGCCGGGAACCGGAACATCTCGTCCGTCGTCCGCGCATCGAGGAAGCGCATCGGGAGGCGATAGTGCGCAGGCGGCGTGAAGGTCGCGTCGCTCGATGCGAGCACGAAGCCCCATTCGCCGAACGACGGCACGTACGCGTGATACGGCCAGGTCGCGAAGCCCGCCTCCTTCAGCGTCGCGTCGATCGACCAGTACGCGCGCGGCGCGAAGTACGGCGAGGTCGACTGCACGACCACCATCCCGTGCGCGGCCACATGCCGCAGCAGCCCGCGATAGAACGGCACCGAATAAAGCTTGCCGAGCGAGAAGCTCGACGGGTCGGGGAAGTCGACGATCACCGCGTCGAACATCGCGTCCCGCGATGCTTCGAGCCACACCGCGGCATCCTGGTTGACGACCGTCACGCGCGGGTCCGAGAACGACCCGTGGTTCAACGCGACGAGCGGCTCGGACGACCTGAAGAGATCGGTGACGCGATGGTCGAGGTCGACGAGCGTCACGTGTGTCACCTCCGGATAGCGCAGCACCTCGCGCAGCGCGAGGCCGTCGCCGCCGCCCAGGATCAGCACGTTCCTCGCCCACGGCAGCGACTCCATCATCGGATGCACCAGCGCCTCGTGATAGCGATGCTCGTCGCGCGACGAGAACTGCAGGTTGCCGTTGATGTAGAGCCGGAGGTCGTCCTTCCAGCGCGTGACGACGAGGCGCTGGTACGGCGTCGTGATCGCATGGACGATCTCGTCGCCGTACATGCCGCGCTCGGACCACTGCGTCAGCGTGTCCGCGAAGAAGAAGCCCGCGACGAGCACGATCATCACGAGCGACGCGCGCAGGATGCGACCGCCGACATTCGTCAGCCGCTCGCGAAACCGATGGATGGTCCAGAACGCGATCGCGACGTTCGCGATGCCAAAGAGGAGCGCGGTCCGCGACAGGCCGAGGCGCGGTGCGAGCAGCAGCGGAAACAGCAGCGAGACCGCGAGCGCGCCGAGGTAGTCGAACGTCAGCACGCGGCTGACCAGCTCCGAGAACTTCAGGTTGCCCGCGTGCAGGGCCCGCATCACGAGCGGGATCTCCATGCCGACCAGCACGCCGATCGTGAACACCAGCGCGTACAGCATCGAGCGGAACGGCGCGGACAACCATGCGAAGGTCACGAACAGCACGGTCGCCGACAGAC
>CAXTPX010000137.1:0-6972 GCA_964246005.1 uncultured Burkholderiaceae bacterium
CCGTCGGGCTTCCGTTCGAGCTCCGGCTGCGCCTGCGGAGCGGTGTGCGAAAGCAGCGCTACCGCCTCGCCGAACTTCGACTGCAGCGCGAGCGCCCACGCCGTCGTCAGGTGCATGCGCAGCAGGTCCGGATCGTTGTCCGGAACGCCGAGCGCTTTCAGCGCACGCGTCTCGCGCTCGAGTTCGAGTTCCCACCGCGGCCATTCGTGCAGATTCGTATAGATGTCGCCCAGGCGCTGGTGAATCCTCGCTTCCGTGCGGGGGTCACTCGAGAACCGCGCAGCCACCCGGTCGGACGCGCTCGCCAGGAGGTCATCGATGGACGGTGGGTGATCGGACGCACGGCGTGCGGGATTGGCGCTGTTCAGCACGTCGTCGACGAGGAAGTCCTGGATCAGTTGCGCGCGCTGCCGTTCGTCGTCGGCCTGTTCCAGCGCCGCCCGGGTGCGTTGCCACGACCAGAGGCTGGCGGCCAGTGCGATGCACAGTCCCGCAACCGCTGCGACCTTGAACGGCCGTTGGCTGCGACGACGCGCGTCGGCTGCTTCGCGCTCGCTCGCTGCGAACGCCCGGGCCTCCGCCGCGCGCCGCGCGTCGAGCGACGTGAGGCGCTCGAGCCAGCCGGCGACGCTGCCGACGCGCGCGGCGGCGTCGAGCTGCGTCGCCGCCTGAAGATCGTCGATCAGCAGTGGATCGGCGACGGCTTCCTGCCAGCCCGATGCCATCGGCGCATGGAGGTCTCCCGCGATGATCTGCCAGGCCATGACGCCGAGCGCATACAGGTCGCTGTGGGCCGTCGCCTGTCGTCCGGCGAGCAGTTCCGGGGCGAGGTACAGCGCGGTACCGGCCGGGCTCTCGGGTGACGCGACATCCTGCACGGTCAGGCCGATGCTCGTGACCTGCAGCGATGCGAGCCGTGTCGGGTCGAGCAGCCAGCCGCTGCCGAAGTCGCTCAGGCTGCATCGCCACCGCCCCGATTCGTCGCGAGCCATCAGCACGTTGGCCGGCTTGAGGTCGCCATGCAGGACGGCAGCGGCATGCGCATCGGCGACTGCCTGGCCGATCCCGATCACGAGCGCGAGGCGTTCGGCTCGCGTCAGCGCTGCCAGGTGTCCTTCGATCGCCCATCGGCGGAGATCGATGCCCCCGTACTCGGCGACGATCCAGTAGGGCGCCTCGGAGAAATTCGCGTGCAGCACCCGCACGATGTCGTCGCGCACGCCCAGGCTCGCGACCAGGACACGCGACAAGGTGTACTCGCGCTTGAGATTGGCCAGACCCGCGCTGTCCGCGCAGAACTTGAACACCCGCTTCGGATGCGGCGGCTTCGCTCGTGCGAGCCAGACCGCGTGGCGCGGCGTGACGCCGAGTTCGACCTCGAGCACGAACTCGGTGTCCGCGAAGAACCGCATGCCGGCCTGCAGGTTCAACGCCGGAAACGCGCTCCGCGCGACGAGCATCCGTTCGATCGGCGTGTCCAGCATGTAGCCGCTGCCGGCGACGGTGCGGATCGCCGAGGCTGCATCACCGAGCGCTCGCCGCAACTTGGAGACGGCGTTGGGCAGCACGTTGCCGGACAGGAACGCCTCGTCGCGACCCCACAGCGCGGCGATCAGTTCTTCCCGCGTGACGACAACGCGCGGCTGGCGCAGCAGTGCCTGCAGGACGAGCAACGGCCTGGGCTCGATCGGCACGCGCCGGCCGTCCACGTGCAGCGACTCGTCGGCTTCGTTGAACTCCACCGCGCCGAAGCGAAAGCGGTAGTGGGCGTCGCCTTCGGTGGTGGGGTCCGTCATCGGAGCCGATCCCCGCTCATCGCGAGCTGTCTCAAGGCGTCTGAAACGCTTCGTTCAACACGTGCGCCAGCCGCACCCCGGCTCGCGACAACTGGAGCGAGACGACGCCTTTCGATGCGTTCACGTAGCTCGCCGGCAAGGCATATCGGCCGTTCGCCTGCGGCTTCGGCAACTTGCCGTAGGCCTGCGACTTGCCGAGCGCGAACGCTTCCGTGGCCCAGTCGGCCGGTGCGCCCATCGCCCACTGCGCAGCGTCGGCTGCCGTGATCTTCGCAGCCAGCATGTCCCCGACCTGGACCGGGTCTTCACCCAGTCGTCCGACGAATTGCCGGTCCCAGAAGCCGTGCAGCGTTCCCGTGCCGAGACCCGCGGCCGTGACGAGCTTCGCATTGCCACCCGCATCGTTCTCGTCACTCGAATGCAGCGGCTGATGGAGGTCGCCGACGAAGTGAAGCAGGAACTTGAGTGCGAGCAGGCGTTCCGCGGACGTCGTCGCCGTCGACGAGAGCTCTGCCGCGAACTGGTCGATCTTGTCGACCGCACAGTCGGCTGCGGGCCCGGCGGACGCGGGTTCACCCGGCGGGAGCGATGGCATGCCGAAGCAAGCCTTGCCGAGGTTCGGCGCGCTCACCTCGAGGTTCACGAAGTGCCACTGGCGCGTCCCGTTGTAGTGGATCTTCGTCGTATTCGAATCGGAATCGCGAAACACATCGGCCCACGTCGCTTCGCTGAGCAGGTCGTGGGGCGTCAGCGGGTCCTGATCGGCTGCCAGCAACGACAGCACTTTCTGGCGCGCGGTGTCGGTCATGAAGTGCGTGGCGATCTCGGCGACGATCTCGTGGCCCTCGTCGCCCCAGGCACTCGCCGGCGCCGGCGCGCAGAGGAGAACGCTGGCAACGAAGAGGAGCGACTCTGTCCGCATGTTGGTTCCTCCGCGATCACGCCGTTCGTCGAGCATGCGTTAGCACGGCGCGAGGCCGCCGATCCGACGCCGACAGACCGTACCGATCGGCGGCCGCAAGCCGGAATGCCAGACGCCGCCGTGTCGCCTGTCGTGCGCGATGGCATCGCGACCTGCTCCTCCGTCGCGAACCGCTCGCGCGCCAGGCGATCCGTACGATCGGTACGTGGGCGACGACGTCCGCCAAGAGGGCGTGCCACCGGTGGAACCCCGCCGCAATCGCGCCGATTCGATCCATGTTCCCCCTCGCTCGGCGATCGCCTCGCCCCGTGGCGGATCGATCGACGGAAGGCACAACAGAAACCGCTGGTCCTCAACAAGATCGACGATTGCGGATCATTCGATCCCGACGTGCACGGCGCCGACGCAGCGGTCGACGCCTCACCTCAATGCTCCCGTTCGCCGCCGTGCCCGCCTTCGCGATGCTCCTGCGGCCGACCCTCGTGCTGCGGCGCGTTGTGCGGATGATCGATCGGTGGACGAGGCGCCTCACCCGCGGCGTGCGGTCGCGGCGGCTCGACCCCGGCGATGTGGTCGCCTCGATAGCGTCCGGGGTCACCGCCGCCACCATGCGCGTCGGGCCGCTCGCCGGCGTGCGCCGTCGCCGCGAACTGAGGCGTGCCGTGATTGACCGACGCACGCTGCGCCGGCGTCCGCAGCGCGACCTGCTCGTGCATTCGTTGCTGCGGCGTCGGCGGCGTATGCGATTCGGCTTGCGCTGCGCGTTCCTCCTGCGTCGGCTGCGCGGCGACACCGCCCTGCCCACCGTTGAAGCTCACACGCGTGTTGTTCTGCACGACGGTCGTGTTGTAGACGTTGCGGACGATCGCCGTGTTGACGTTGTTGACGCTGCGGTTGTAGTTGAAGACGCCCCCGTTCCAGTAGCCGCCTTCATAGCCGTGGCCGCCGTAGCCGAAGCCGTAGTTCACGCCGCCGTAGAAGCCGACGTGCGTGCCCCAGTAGCCGCCGTGCCAGGCATAGGCACCGCCGCCCCAGCCCCAGTAACCCGGCGTCCATAGCGCGCCGACGTACGGAGCCGTGACCCACGTCCCCGGAATCCAGTAGTAGTCGCCATCCGCCGCGTTCCATCGCCAGTAGCCGGGTGTCCAGATGTAGCCCGGCGCGGGGATGACCGGCTGCGCGTAGACCGGCAACGGCGGCGGCGCGACGTCGATCGAGACGAAGACGGCAGCGTGCGACGCCAGCGGCAGGCTCGAGAGGAGCAGGGCGATCGAAAGGAGGCGTTTGATCATGATGATTCTCGTGGACGGGTCGTCGAATCAACGGGATCGCGGATCGGCTTGCCGACACGATGCCGCGCGTTCGGCGAGAAAGGTCTGTCCAATTGTTTCCTGCCCCTTCGCGATCGGCCGCTCGCCCCCTGTCCTCGAGAGACCGCGACCGGACAGCGCTCCCGCACGCAAGGCGCGATAGCGGGCCAGCGTCGCCACGGCCACGAGCGGCAGCACCACGCTGCTGCCGATCAACACCGGCGCGAGCAGGCCGGTCCACGGAAAGATGCCGAGCAGGAACAGGCCGTCGTCCGGATGGAAGCGACGCATGCCACCCCAGACCCGCACGCCCGGCTCGCTGGCCCGTTCGAACAGCTCGCCTGCCCACTGGGCGCCGATCATCGAGACGCAGCAAAGCGCGCCGAGGACGGGACCCGCAGCGCCGAGCCATCCGTGACCCAGGCCGATGCCCGCCCCGAGGAACCAGGCCGCGTCGAGGATCAGGTCCGCGTAGTAGTCGAGCCGCTTGCCGAACTCGCTTCGCAAGTCGGCCAGGCGGGCGAGCTCGCCGTCGGCCCGGTCGAGCACGCAGGCGACGATCCACAGGCAACCGGCGACGAAGTTCGCGCGGTCGCTGCCGACCGCCAGCAGCGCCGCGGCGGCAAGACCGACGAAGATGCGTAACAACGTTATGTGATTCGGCCGCACCGGGGTCCCGACGAGCGGGCGCACGAACCAGCGCGCGACGAGATGCGCGTAGGTCTGGTTGGCCGCCACGTCGTCGGGTGGCGCGGCATCGATGGCGTGGACCGGGTCGAGGGCCTTCATCGTCAGACGCGAAAACGATATTCGACGCGAGGGTCGCGCTCGACGTCGGGCGGGAAGGCAGCGCGCTTGGCAGCGTAATAGCGCTCGCGCTGGTCACCGTACTCGGCCGCGTTGAACGTCAGGTAGAGAATGCGGCGCGACTGCGCTGTCCGGTTCGGCTTCGACGCGTGCGGCACGAAGCTGTCGAAGAACAGGACGTCGCCGGGCCGCGTTGCGATCGGTGACAGCACGTCGTCCCGGAGTTCCGCTGCGGAGAGCGGCGACCACTCCTTGCCGATCATGCGGGTCCGACGCGGTTTGGTCGAGACTTCGAGGCAACCGTTGTCGATCGTCGCCGCATCGATCGAGACCATCGCGGTGATGAAGACCGGCGCGTAGACGGACCACCCCGCCTGCTGGTCCTGGTGCGCCTCGAAGCCGGCACCGCCCGGCATCTTGAAGTTGATCTTCTCCTTGAAGAGCACGGCCGACCGCCCGATCAGCTGCTCGACCGCGCGGTGCAACCGGCCGCGCCGGATCAGTTCGTCGAGCTGCGGGTGGTGCGGACAGAAGTTCTCGATCCGCTGGATCAGGCGCGTGTCGGCGTCGAGGCAGCTCGACTCGCGATACAGCATGTGCGTGCCGGGA
The DNA here is from genome assembly GCA_964246005.1 of uncultured Burkholderiaceae bacterium. Taxonomy (GTDB): domain Bacteria; phylum Pseudomonadota; class Gammaproteobacteria; order Burkholderiales; family Burkholderiaceae_D; genus CAHJXF01. The sequence continues at coordinate 5,445 of CAXTPX010000137.1, forward strand.
AGCTCCGGCAACAGGACGACCTCGTCGGTCCAGCGTCGGATCGCGGCGGTCTCTTGCACCGAGAAGAACTCGGGACACATGACCCATCCGCGGCGGCCGTAGTCCGAGATTTGCGTTGCCCCCAGCGGGGCGGCGGCCGGTTCGCCCGGCGTGGCCGCGAGCGGCGCGGTCGGGCAGGACAGGGCTGGATGTTCTTCGATCATGGACCGCTCCGGGGTCTGGCCGACAGGCGGCCGATCTGCGACGCCTGCCAGACCACCAGGACCGGCAGCGCGACGACGACGTCGCGCAGGCGTTTGAGCAGCGCGATGGACAGGGCCGCCTCGAGCGGCAGGCCGAGCAGGGGACCGAGGAGTCCGTAGCCCGCCTCCTGCAAGCCGATGCCCGCGGGGATCGCGAACGCGACGCTGCGCAGTACGCAGATCAGGCTCTCGAGCGCGACGATCCGCGACAGCGACACTTCGATGCCGATCCAGCGCATCGCGAGCCACACGCCGACGGCGCTCGCGAACCAGCCGACCAGGTTGAGGACGAAGGCGGTCGCGATGCGCGGGCGACGCCGATAGAGGTCGACCAGCCTGCGGCTCGTCGAGGCGAGCGTCGCCGCCGCGTCCGGCATCGCGACGCCGATCAGGCGCTGCGCAATCGGCAGCGTCCAGCGCGCGGACGCCGACGCCGCGGCCAGCGCCACGAGCAACGCGATGCCGAGCGTCAAGGCACCGACGACGTCCGGATCGCCGTTCGCCGGCGTGCCGACCCCGAGGATCGTCACGCCGCACAGCACGAACAGCAACTGGCTGCCGAGTTCGGTGGTGAGGTCGGCGATGAACGACGCGTAGACGACAGCCGCCTCGACGCCGCTCGCGAGGACGATGCGGAAGCTGATCACGATCGCACCGACCTGCGAGAACGGCAGCAGGTCGGCGGCGGCCTCGCGCACGATGCGCGCCCAGGCGAACACCCCGAACGAGCGCGGCGGTTCGCCGGCGACGACGGCCCAAGCCGCGCCGAGCAGGACCAGGACGGCGCACGAATAGCCCGCGTAGCCGACCAGCGCGGCGAGGTTGCCCGCGCGCGTCAGCGTCGAGAAGGCGGCCAGGAGCTCGGGCCCGAAGAACCACAGCGACCCGCACAGGCCGATCGTTGCAATTGCAACGATCAGCGTGCCGACATGCGCTTTGGCAGCCGGGCGTTGCGGCGTGGCGGTCGGCCTCATGTTCGCGCGACCGGTGTGGCGCCGAGGGTCTGCAACGCCGTGAGCGTCGTCGGCGCGATCAGCGCATCGAGCTCGTTCACGTACCGGTAGCCATCGCACGAGCCGGGAAATCGATCGGCCGTCGCCGGGTGCAGGTAGATCTCGCTTCTTCCCGGCGGCAGATGACGGAGCAACCTGGACATCCGCTCGGCCGTCATCGCGCCCGACCAGGCGCAGCCGAAGACGCGGTCCGCACTGCGCAGGCCGGCCCGCCTCACGCGACGTCGCAGCAGCGCGGTGTACGGCCACAGCGACGGCGACGCGGGCGTCGTC
>CAXTPX010000138.1:0-6969 GCA_964246005.1 uncultured Burkholderiaceae bacterium
CGGTTCGATCACGCTGATCTTCTTCACGTACGCGTTCGTCAACATGGGGATGGTGTCGGGCATCCTGCCGGTGGTCGGGGTGCCGCTGCCGTTCATGAGCTACGGCGGCACGGCGCTGGTGACGCTCGGCATCGGCGCGGGCATCCTGATGAGCGTGCAACGGAACAAGAAGATCGTGCAGACGTGATGAGGTCGACCGCGTCCGTCGTTCCCGCGAACGCGGGAACCCGGTGGCGTGCAGCGGTGACTGCGTCTGGCACCAACGACGCTGGGTCCCCGCGTACGCGGGGACGACGGTGCTTTCGAACGAGTGTCGTCGTCGTTGCTTTGCTGCTCGCAGCCTGCGGAACGGCGCCCAAGCGTGGGACCGAGGTGGGCGCAACGCGAACGCCATCGGCGGGCAGCCCTGTCGCATCGGCGCCAGCCAAGCGCGGCGGCGGCTACTACCAGGACGACGGTCCCGGCGACAACCCGCCGCCCGACCTGGACCTGCTGCCCGATGCGGTGCCGCGCATCGAGAAGTACGCGAGCGGCGCCAATCGTCCCTATAACGTGTTCGGCGTCGACTACGTGCCGGACCTCTCGGGCACGCCGTACAAGCAGCGGGGCGTCGGCTCGTGGTACGGGCGCAAGTTCCACGGGCAGCGCACGTCGAACGGCGACATCTACGACATGTACGCGATGACGGCCGCGCATCCGACGCTGCCGATCCCGTGCTACGCACTCGTGACGAACCTGCAGAACGGCCGCTCGGTGATCGTGCGCGTCAACGACCGCGGGCCGTTTCTGCACAACCGCGTGATGGACCTGTCGTATGCGGCCGCCTACAAGCTCGGCTACATGAGCAGTGGCAGCGGACTGATCGAGGTCGAGATGCTGATGCCGGCCGACATCGCGGCGGGCCGCATTCCCGCGACGACGACCGGCATGCTCGCTGCAGCGTCGATGTCGAGGGGACCGCTCACGAGCGCCGCCGCACCGACGGTCCCGGCACAGCCGGAAATGACGATCGAGGCGCTGACCGCGAGCGACCCGACCGCCCGCGATTCGACGGCAGCCCCGCAATTGCCGGCAGCACCGACGATCGTCGCGAGTGCCATGACGCGTTCGATGCCGCTGTCATCGCCGCCTGCAGATGTCGAGCGGCCCAACGAACTGGTGGCGTTGCCCGACCGTCAGCCCGCCGCCGCCCTTCCCGAGATCGCCACGAGCGTCGGCTTCTATCTGCAGTTGGGCGCCTTCCGCGCGCGCGCCGGCGCGGACAGCTTCGCGGCGCACGTGGCGCGTGAACTCGATCCCGCGATCGCGTCGCGTGTCCACGTCATCGACGGGGGCGGCCTGTACCGCGTGCGGGTCGGTCCGTACGCGCAGCGAGCGGAGGCCGACAGCGTCGCGACGACACTCAGGTCGGCGATCGCTCAACCGGTCCTGGTGATGCCGGAGGCGCCGCGCCCACGGTAGTCGCGAGGCTCTACTTGCGTACCGTGTAAAGGATGATCTGGCTGGTCAGGAAGCCCAGCGCCACCGCCAGAACCATCGACTTGAGAATGCGACCCATGAACATCTCCTCGGAAAGCTTCGAGCATGCCGTCCAGGGCTCGACGCGGCTGTCAGCCGGCCTCGCACCCGTTCACCGGTCGATGGGGCGAAATCGGTTGCCGCCGAGGCGTCGATGGTGAGACACTCGTCTAATTAGACAACCATCGAATCATTATGGACGAGTCCCACGCCGATCTTCTCGAAGCGCTGAAGGCGCTTGCCGACGCGTCGCGCCTGCGCATCCTCGGCCTGTTGTCGGAACAGGAGCTCGCCGTCGGCGCGATCGCGCGGGCGCTCGCGCTGTCGGAGCCGACCATCTCGCATCACCTCGCGCGCCTGGCCGCGGTGGGCTTCGTCACCGTGCGGCCGTCGGGGACGAGCCGGTTGTATCAGCTCGACACGACGCGCTTCTCCGAGTTTCAGCGACAGCTGTCCGGTCGGCCGGCCGCCGTGGAGCACGACGGGTCGACGCCGCGCATGACCGAGGTCGACAAGGTCATGAAGAGTTTCCTGGTCGATGGACGACTGGTCGGCATTCCTGCGACGCGGAAGAAGCGCCGCATCGTGCTCGAGTGGCTGGTCGCGCAGCTCGAGACGGGCCGTCGCTACACCGAGAAGGAGATCAACGCGTTCATCAAGCGCTTTCACGCCGACGTCGCGACGCTGCGGCGCGAGTTCGTCGCGACGAAGCTGATGGAGCGCGAGGACTCGGTCTACTGGCGGCCTTGAAGGCGCCGTTGTTCGAGGTCGGCGTCGACTACACGCGCGCCGAGATCGCCGAGCGTGTCGGGGGCAGTCGCCGCGCGTGCCTGCCGACGAAGGACGGGGTCGTCGTCGCAGCCTGTCTGCTGAAGTCGTTCAATCCCGATGCGCCGCACGTCATGCTGTGCGGCGTGGGGCCGCAGCTCACGCCGGTCTCGTCGCTGCTCGCCGCGCAACGCACGCCGATTCCGCTCTTCACGAAGCTCGCGGTCAATCGATGGCGGCACGAGGGATGGTTCGTGGTGTCGGCGAGCATCACGGCCGGGCCACAGTACGATCACTGGGTCGCCCGCTCGACGCGGCCCGCGTCCGAGGTCTCCCGGGTGGTGCTGTTCAGCACAGCGCCCTGAGCCGCGGCCGGGTCCCCGACGCCTGAAAGAATCGTTGCACTTGCAACCGTTGCCCATGCAGACAATGCAGCGCTGATCTGAAGACCGCCAACGCGGCGAGCCGTCAGGCCTCGGTGCCCGAGGTCGCCATCGCCTCGCCGACGCGGATCGCGCGCCCGGGCACCCACGCCGCGTTGAAGACCAGCGGCCCCTTCGGAAACAGCAGGACGACCGTCGAGCCGAGCAGGAAGCGGCCCATCTCGTCGCCTTGCCGCAGCATCACGTCGCGACCGTCCTCGCTGTCCACGCCGTAGCGCCACTCGCGGATCCGGTTGATGCGCGTCGCGTTGACGACGCCGTGCCAGACGGTGGCGATGCTGCCGACGATGGTGGCACCGACGAGCACGATCACGAACGGTTCGCCGGACGAACGCTCGAACACGCACACCACGCGCTCGTTCCGCGCGAAGAGACCCGGCACGCCGCGTGCCGTCTTCGGGTTGACCGAGAACAGGTCGCCCGGCACGTAGATCATCCGCGAGAGGCGGCCGTCGCACGGCATGTGGATGCGGTGGTAGTCGCGCGGGCTGAGGTAGAGCGTCGCGAAGCTGCCGTCGTCGAAGCGGCCGGCGAGCGCGCGATCGCCGCCGACCAGCGCGGTCGTCGAGTAGAGATGACCCTTGGCCTGCAGGATGCGGTCGTGCTCGATGCGGCCGAACTGGCTGATCGATCCGTCCACCGGCGAGACCAGCGTCGCATTCGCCCTCGGCCGTGCGTCGGGCTTCAGCGCCCGCGTGAAGAACGCATTGAAGCTCGCGTACTTCGCGATGTCCGTCTCGACCGCTTCGCTCATGTCGACGCCGTAGCGGCGCACGAACCAGCGGATCGTCGCGAGCGCGGTCCGGCCGCCTTCACGCGACGCGACGCGACCGGCGAACGCGGTCAGGCGGCGCTTCGGCACGACGTACTGCGACACGACCTTGCGACGATCGGCGCGCGTGCCGATGCGCAGCGTCGCGACTTCGCCTTCGACCTTCACCGCGCGGCGCAGCCGGATCTTCATCGGCGCCGCGGGTCAGCCGTTCACGCGGCGCCGCGCGTCTTCATACTCGCGCTTGAGGCGTGCGACGACATCGGCGACCGCCGGGACGTCGTCCATCAACCCGACACCCTGCCCCGCGCCCCAGATGTCGCGCCACGCTTTCGCCTTGCTGCCGCCGCCCGAGCCGAAGTTCATCGCCTTCGCGTCGGACTGCGGCAGGTCGTCCGGGTCGAGGCCCGCGGCGACGATGCTCTTCTTCAGATAGTTGCCGTGCACGCCGGTGAAGAGGTTGGTGTAGACGACGTCGGCCGCAGCCGAGCCGACGATGGCATCGCGATAGTCGGCCGACGTGTTGGCTTCCTCGGTCGCGAGCCAGCGCGTGCCGATGTACGCGAAGTCGGCGCCCATCGCCTGCGCGGCCAGCACCGATCCGCCGTTGGCGATCGACCCCGACAACGCGATCGGTCCGTCGAAGAACTTGCGGACTTCGCCCACCAGCGCGAACGGCGACAGCATCCCCGCGTGGCCGCCGGCGCCGGCCGCGACCAGGATCAACCCGTCGACGCCGGCGTCGAGCGCCTTCTTCGCATGGCGGATGCTGATGACGTCGTGGAGCACGATGCCGCCGTACGCATGGACCGCGTCGAGCATCGCGTGATCGGGCGCGCGCAGGCTCGAGATCAGGATCGGCACGCGATGCGCGACGCACACGTCGATGTCGTGCGCGAGGCGGTCGTTGGACGTGTGGACGATCTGGTTGACCGCGAACGGCGCGACCGGCAGCGCCGGGTTGGCGGCTCCGAAGTCGGCGAGTTCGGTCTCGATCCGCGTCAGCCACTTGTCGAGTTCCTCGGCCGGCCGCGCGTTGAGCGCGGGGAACGAGCCGACGATGCCGGCCTTGCATTGCGCGATGACGAGCTCGGGGCCGCTCGCGATGAACATCGGCGCGCCGATGATGGGGAGGGTGAGGTGCTGCAGGACGCTCGGAACCGACATCGAGAACTCTTTCTCGCGCACGACCGCGTGATGTGAAGGGTTGCCATTATGCAAGGCCGACGTCCGCCGACCGGCCTGAATCGGCGTGCTTCGCATTCCATGGCGAGTTGCAACGAAACGTGAACGTCGTCAACTCGTCGCGCGACGGGGCGGTTAGTGAAGGTCCTCGACTTCGTTGAAGGGACTTTCATGAACAAGCGTCCTCTTGCCCTGTTGCTGTTGACCCTGCTGGCCGCCGGGCCCGCCGTCGCCGACGAGTACGGGCGGCATCCGTTCTATCTGCACGCGCTGTCGGACCTGAGGACCGCGCAGTGGCAGGTCGAACACCGTCGACCGGAAGACCGCGACGTGTCGTCGGACGAAGCGATCGTCCGGGACGAACTCGGTGCGGCCATCCACGATTTCGAACGCGCGGCCTGGCAGGACGGCAAGGGCGGCGACTGGCAGCCGCCGCCCGACGCGCGGCTGCAACGCGAAGGACGGCTGCACGCTGCGATCGACCTGATGCGCAAGGCAGAGGCGGACGTTGCCCGCGAAGAAGACGATCCGCGTTCGCGACCGTTCCAGCAGCGCGGAATGCAGCATCTCCAGGCCGCGTTGCAGGCCGCGAGCCACGCCATCGGCGACGTGCGCCAGCAGAATCGTCGCGAATGACGGTGGCGCAGTCGCTGCGGTCGAGATGACATTCGTCATGACCGACGCCTGACGGCCGGGACTGTCTCGCGCGATCGATCGCTTTCAAGCTGGGCTCCTTCCTCTCGTTGGAGTTCAGCATGAAAGCTTTCGTCGTTCGTTCGATCCGTCATCGGATCATGTTCGCATCGCCGGTCGCGCGGCTCGCTGTGGTTGCGCTGTCCGTCGCGTCACTGCTGTCTCCGTCAGGCGCGTCGCGTGCCGCGGAAGAAGCGCCCTCGGCGAGCACGGCGCCGTCGTTCGTCGTTCGCGGCGTGCGGGTCTTCGACGGTGAGCGCACGATCCCGTCGACCGACGTGCTGGTCCGCGACGGCCGCATCGCGGCGATCGGCGCGGCGCTCGACGTGCCCGCTGGCGTCGCCACGATCGAGGGCCGGGGCTGCACGCTGCTGCCCGGCCTGATCGACGCCCACACGCACAGCTACGGCGACGCGCGTCGCGACGCGATCCGCTTCGGCGTCACGACCGAACTCGACATGTTCGGCGACTGGCACCAACTCGCCGAAGCGAAGCGCACGCGCGCCAGCCTCGCGCGCACCCCGGTCGCCGATCTGTGGTCCGCGGGAACGCTCGCGACCGTGCCGCACGGTCATGGCACCGAATACGGCTTTCCGATCCCGACGCTGACGCAGCCCGCCGAAGCGCCGGCCTTCGTCGCCGACCGCATCGCGGAGGGCTCCGATTACGTGAAGATCATCCTCGAGGACGGCTCGGCGTACGGTCATCCGTTGCCGACGCTCGACGCGCCGACCACCGCCGCGCTGGTGAAGGCAGCGCACGCCGCGCATCGCGGCACCATCGCGCACGTGGCCACCGAAGCGGAGGCGGCCGAGGCGATCGACGCCGGGGTCGACGGCCTCGCGCACGTGTTCATCGACCGGCCGGCGTCCGCGGCAGTGGTCGAGCAGCTTCGCCGGTCCAACACCTTCGTCGTCGCGACGCTGTCGGTCGCGGGCAGCGCGTCGGGAGCGGACACCGGCCGTCGGCTGGCCGACGATCCCCGCCTCTCGGCGTCGTTGAGCGCCGGGCAATCCGACGCCCTGCGCGCCGTTTTCCCCGCGACTTGGCGGAAGGCCGAGTTCCTCCCGAACGCGACCGAGAGCGTGCGGCGCCTGCATGCCGCCGGCATCCCGATCCTCGCCGGGACCGACGCGGGCAACCCCGGCACCGCGCACGGCGTCTCGTTGCACGGCGAACTGGCGCTGCTGGTCGCGGCCGGCCTGTCGCCGACCGAAGCGTTGAACGCGGCCACGGCGCTGCCGGCGCGCGTGTTCGACCTCGGTGACCGCGGCCGCATCGCGATCGGCCAGCGGGCCGATCTGCTCCTCGTCGATGGCGACCCGACGCGCGACATCGAGGCGACGCGCGCGGTCGTCGCGATCTGGAAGAACGGCTACCCGATCGATCGCACGCTCGCCGCCAGCGAGCAGCCCGGGACACGTGCGGCAGCGGTGGCCGATGCGCTGGTCTCCGACTTCGAGGGCGGAGAGATCGCCGTCCGGTACGGGCAGAACTGGACCGTCACCACCGATGCGCTGATCGGCGGCAAGTCGACGGGCAGCCAGCGCTGGGTCGGCCCTGGCGCCGACGGGTCCAAGGGTGCGCTGC